>NZ_DATCNW010000370.1:0-27204 GCF_036565025.1 Pengzhenrongella sp. | reverse complement strand
GTCCTATAGGACGTCAACGCTCGGACGTTGCTGGGGTTCGAGAATGCTGGGGCCGGGTCGACGGCGGTGGCCGTGTGGCCGGTCCCAGCGGTCGTGCTCCCTGCCCGGCTAGGGGGCGGGCAGGGTGATTGTGTTCTGCTGGAGCGTCGCGGCTGTCTGAGCGAGCAGCCGCCCGTTCGTCGAGGCGCCGGTGTTCATCGCGATCATGGTGTTGGCCAGGATCGTGCCCTCGAAGTGCGCGGTCGTACCGATCGAGACGGCACCCGCGGACTGCCAGAAGACGTTCTTTGCCTGCGCGCCGCCGGCCAGGGTCACGTTCGTGGCGGCGGCGTCGTTGTAGGCGGTCTCCAGGTCGCCGTCCGCCGTCGTCAGCAACGTGGGGTCGGTGACCTTGCAGACGGGACCGGCTGCGTCGACCGAGTAGATGATGCCGGTCTGCACCTCCGGGCAGCTCAGGCCGATCGCGGCGCCGGTGATCGGGCTGGCCCCGACGTTCCCGTTGATCGTCGACGCATAGACATCGGTCACGCCGGTCTTCGTCAAGATCGCGAAGGTGCCGGCCGTGCCGAGGTTCACGGGCGTCTGGACGGAGTCGGCCGCTTCGGCGGGGCCGACCGCGGTTCCGCCGGGAATGCCAGCCCAACCGGCAATGAGAACGGCGCCAGGAGCCTGACCAGCAGCGCTACCCGTTTGAACGGACGTTCAAGTCTGTTCATTGTTGATTCCCATTTTAGTGAACCCGCGATAGGCATGCGGGCGCCGACCGATTGCGCTCGGGTCCGGCCGTGGCGCAGCGTGTCGAGATTCTGGCGTCGGACATGCCTCACGACGCTCGTGGCGATTCCCCAGTTCGCCTCTCCTCTCGCTTGTTTCCCCCGGCCGGGTGCAGCTTCGCACCCCCAGCGCCTGTTGACGTCTAACGCCGATCAAAGACCTCTTGGTAATGGGTTGTCAAGGGATGAGTGATGCCTATTCAGGCATCTTCGGGCGATCTGCACATCAGGTGTCTCTCATTATCTAATGGGTAGGTGAATGCGCTTAGGTTCGTTTGCGTGCATTACCTACGAAGAGACGTCAATTCGGGACAAAGCGTCGATTGTCGGGACACCTCGCAACCCGGACGCACGAACGAGGCCCTCGGCGATCCGAAGATCGCCGAGGGCCTCGCGATGGAGTCGGCCGGGCTCAGGACCGCGGCGGGCAGGTTGGGGCATCCTGCTCGTACCGCTTCGTGGGCATGCTCGTCGGGTAGATGCGCGTGATCGAGAGCACCGCGTCGACGTTGCCGGGGTTGCTCACGTAGTGCGTGCCGACCTCTGTGAAGGACTGACCCGCGGTGAACGTCTGCGACGTGCAGCCGACCTGGCGGACCACGGAGCCGGACCGGACCACCGCGATCACAATTCCGGGATGCGAGTGCCATCCGGAGTAGCTCCCGGGCGGATAGGTGAGATCGAACGTCGTCACACTCGTCTCCGCGGTGGTCTTGAGGGTCACGCCGTCCTGCGTCGCTTTCGTCGAATCGCTCGCGCTCCCGTCGAGAACACCGGTGAAAGAGTTCGTCGCTACGGTCCCCTGACCGGGCGCGGCCTGCGCGACGGCGGCGAAGCCGAACCCGCCGACAATCAAGGCCATCGCCGAGGCGGCGAATACCTTCTTCGTTCGATTCATGTCGCATTCCTCTGTTTCATTGCTCGGGCGCGGCCCAGGCACGCGACCGTGCGTCATTGCCGGACCGGTCGGAACGTGAGGAGAATTGTCGGGATCGAATGCGGAAACACCGCGGATGGCGCTCGGTCGAGGAAGTCCCTCCTGCCCGTTGGCAAGCGTGCCGGTTGCCCGACTTGTCCGTCAAGGGTGAATTATGGCAATTGTTTCACCCGGTCCGAGCGAGTCATTATCTGCAACAGACCACGCCCATGCGCTAATATCCGGCGCCAAATCTCCCGCCGAAGTAGTACCCGAGCGTCGAAGTAGAGCCGTGCACCGCTCTACCTCGGCGCGGACGCTCTATCTCGGCGGAGGGGTACAGACTCGGGGGGATGAGGCGAGTTTCGGCGGGCGAGTGGGGGGCGTTGGGCGCGGTGGCGTGGACGTACTCGGAGGTGGGGGCCACGGGTGGGGTGCTGCCGGGTGGGTACCACCAGGTGCGGCGGGTGGCGGAGGTGGGGCGCGGGACGGAGTGCTTCGAGCGGGCTGGGGCGGCGATCATCGGGTGGCGGATGCACCGCGGGGCGGGGCTTCGGGTCGCCGCGTCCGCGCCGACCGCCGACGTCGGCGTGGTCGCTCTGCTCGGGCTCGGCTGGGGACCGCTGACGGTGGTGGCGCCCTGCCGGGTGGCGTACGTGGTCGACGCACCGACCCGGCGCGGGTTCGCCTACGGAACCCTGCCCGGGCACCCCGAGAGCGGGGAGGAGGCGTTCGTCGTCGAGCTCGACGCGTCCGGGGTGGTGCGGCTGAGGATCACCGCGTTCTCCCTGCCGGCCACCGCCCTGGCCAGGGCCGGCGGACCGGTCACCCGGTTCGTCCAGCGCGTGGTCACCGATCGCTACGTCCGAGCTCTCCGCCGCGAGGTCGCCGCTGCCCCGGGTTGATCAGCTGGTGACCCGCACCTGCCGGTCGGCGTCGAGCGATCCGGACCTGACGTGCACCTCGGCGACGCCCGAGCGCAGCCCGGTCAGCGTCCCGGTGCGCAGGTCGAGCACCGCGACGTTCCGCCGGTCGCGGCGCGCGGCGGCGAGCCGGTCGGCGTCGAACACGACGGCGAGTCCCGAGCCGGACCAGGTGACCGACGCCGGGTAGCGCAGCGGCACGATCCGGCCGCGCTGGCCGTCGTCGATGCCCACCGCGCCGACCGTGCCGCGCGCGCCGACCGCCAGCGCGTCCGGCGCGGTGAGCTCGACCCGGCTGAGCAGCGGCTGCACGTCCGCCTGGAACCAGCCGGGGCCGCCCGCGTCGGGGCGATCCGGGTCGACCCGGGCGTCGTCGGGGTCCAGGGTGACCATCGACCAGGCCGCGAACCCGCCGTGCCCGGCGTCCCCGTACGGGACCTTGCCGACCACCGGCGCATTGAGCTCGACGACGCCGTCGGCGCGCCGCACGTGCGCGGTGTGCGCGTGCCCGCTGACCAGGGCGATCTGCTTGCCGGACGCCGACCGGAACGCAGCCAGCCACTGCTCGAGCAGGGCCGCCTCGTTGGGGTCGGACAGCTGGGAGGCGCCGGTGCCCGTCGGGTCGAGCACCGGGTGGTGCAGGGCGACGACGACGCTCGTGATCGCGTCGTCGTCGGCCGCGGCGGCGAGCTGCTGCTTCAGCCAGCCCAGCTGCGCGAAGTCGGAGAGCCGCAGCGAGCCCAGCGTGCTGTTGAGCAGCACGAAGCGGGTGCCCGCGTGGTCGAACACCTGCCGCGTGGGGCGTCCGGTCGAGGCGACGAACTGGTCGAGGGTGCCCCCGGCGACGGCTCCGGACTCGTGATTCCCGACCGCCCAGCGCAGCGGGATGGAGGCCGGCAGGTGGTCCGCGAGCAACCGGCCGAACAGCGCGAAGTCCTCCGGGCGGTCGTTGTCGACGCCGTCGCCCGAGAGCAGCACGAAGTCGGGGCGTGCGGCCGCGATCTGGTCCAGGGCCCGGGCTGTCTGGGTGTAGGCGTACGACCCGGTGCCGCCGTCGGCGTTCACGTGCGTGTCGGAGATGACCGCGAACCTCCACGCGTGCCGGCTCGGGGTCCGCCCGCCCTGCTCGGCAACGGCGGGATCGGCCTGGTCACCCGCGTCCGGCACGTCGAGCGGGACCCCGACGCGCGCATCGAGCAGCGCCAGGTCGAGCTCGCCGGCGTCGCGCCTGGTCGGGTCGGTCTCGACCAGGTAGAGGCGCCTCAGCGCGAGCGGCGCGGTGAAACCGGTCGGGACCAGCCCCTCGATGCGCCGCCAGCCGGTCCAGTCGACCTGCTGGGCGAACGTGAACGGCACGTTCGTACCGCCCTGCGCCGACATCATCGCCCGCAACCAGTGCTGGTGGCCGTCACCCTTGACCCAGAGCGCGAGCCGCTGCGTCCCGGGTGCCAGCGTGAGCGGCGCGGCGGCGACCGCGTACGCCGCCGAGTTCCCGTTCGGCTGGTTCCGGAAGTCGTAGGACAGGCGCAGGCCCCGCTCGCCGGGGGCCGCGCCCGGCCGGTCGCTGGTGTCGACCGATCCGACGGTCGCCTGCGCCTTCACCGCGAGCGCCGTCCACCGCCCGGCGTCCGCGAGGGAGTCGATCGGGACGCTGTCGAGCCCGACGGTGAGCGGGATGACCAGCTGGTGGCCGGCCACCGAGACGCTCAGCAGGGTGCCGGTCCCGTCGGCGTCGGGCCGCCCGGTGACCCGCAGGGTGCCGTCCGGCCGCGCCTCGACGCTCGCGACCGCGTGGTCGTAGTCCATGCGCAGGTCACGCGGCTCGATCGGCGCGCTGAACCCCTCGGCGTCGCGCCCGGTGATCGTCACGTCCCGGTAGTCCCCGGACGCGAACGACAGCGCGGGTGCGTCCGACTCGAGCCGGTCCAGCGGGCCGAGCACGCGCAACGGGACGCGCGCCTGGATCCGCCCGGAGCGGGCGACCAGCTCGCCGGATCCGGGGTGCGCGCCGCGCAGGATCCCCGTCGCATCGGGTCGGGCCAGGTCGCCGGGGACGGTGCTGAAGCGGACCCGGCCCGACGGCGCGGGCGCGTACGTCTCGTCGTAGCCGGCGACCGCGACGCTCCGGGACAGCCCCGGGAAGACCCGCGCGACGCTCGTGCGCACGTCCAGGCCGCGCAGGGTGCCCGAACCGGCGGGCGGCACCAGGCCGACGGCGTCGGGCACGGCCCGCTGCGCGCCGTCGCTGGGCGCGCTGGTGACGGTGACCACCGCGTCGCCGGGGCGGCGGGCGACGAGCTGCGAGGAGCCGCCGCCGTCGAGCATCACGGCGTCGGTGGCGCCGAGGTCGGCCATCCGGTCCGCGAGCTCGCTGGCGGTCAGCCCGCGGGAGCGGCTCGAGCTGCCGTCCGCGACGTAGAGCAGCAGGTGGCGGTCGGCGGTCCAGCCGATCGCGGTCCGCGGCTTGAGCGCGGCGTTCGTCGCGTCGCCGACGTCGATCGGCTGGCGCAGGCCGCCGCGGAGCAGCACGAGGTGCGCGCCGAGCGCGAGGGAGTACGGACCCGGCGCGTTGGACCGGGCGTGGTAGTCGGCGCTGACCTGCGTGCCGAGCGGCGTGCCCGCGAGGTCCTTCGCCGGCGCACCCGTCGCGAGCAGCACCAGCCCGTCCGCGGGGACGGGGGTCGCGCCGGCGCCCTGGCGGACCGCGGTGACCTTGCCGCGGCGCACCTCGATCTCGATCGCCCCGCCGCCGGTCGTGGTGACGAACCGGCGGTCGCCGTGGCCCCAGGCCGGGGTGTACAGCCCGACGGAGTCGGCCGGCAGCGTGTTGCCGTTCAGGCCCGCCAGCGGCCTCGACCGGCCGTCGACGGTCGCCTCGCCCTCGAGCAGCAGGTCGGCGATCTGGCCGGCCCCGGCGGCGTCCAGCCCGACGACGGTCTGCGGCGTCGCGTCCGCCTTGAGCAGCGCACCGCCCTGGATCATCGGGCCGATCGGGGCGTTGGTGGTGTTGAGCGCGAAGAAGTCGCCGTTCACGGCGGCGACGGCGTGCGCCCGGTCGGCGAGCTCGGTGGGCCGGACCGGGTCGCTGACCGCGGAGCTGAGCAGCCGGGGCGTGGTCGGTCCGGCGAGGTCGGTGGTCAGCAGCAGGGAGTCGACGAAGCCCGCCGCGTCGTAGGTGCGGTCGGTCGTGAGCCGCACGCCGGGCGCGATCGCCTGGACCGTGCGGGCGGTGTTCAGCTGGTCCGGCGGCGCGGGCGTCGCCGCGGGAGCGGCGAGGGCGCCGTCGTCGGGCTGGGCCCCGACGCGGCGGCCGAGCGGGGGGCGTCGAGCGGGGTCGTCGCCGGAGGCGGTGGCGCTGACCGTACGCATCGGGGAGGCGGCGGTCGGGCGGACCGCGACGGCGGCCGGGGCGGCGAAGCCGGCGGCGAGGACCGCGGTGAGCAGGGCGAGCGCCCCGAGCGGACGTGCCCGCCGGTTGACTCTTGTTGACCGAGGGCGGGGAGGGCGCGCGCTCTGCGTCATGACGGTCAGGCTAGGGGTAACCGAAACTGTTGCCGAGCGATTCGGGCCGCGGGAAACTTGTGCTCAGAAGTTCGATCTCACCGGCAGTCCCGCTCCGCCGAGGGAACAGATGAGCAACCCGCCCCGCCATGAGATGGCTACGACGCACCCGGCTCCCCCGACCGGCACACCCGTGCGCCGGGCACAGGGGTGGTGGGGCGTGGCGTTCGTCGTGCTGCTGCTGCTCGGCGAGGCGATGGTCTCGCTGCCCCGCGCCAGCCACCGGACGGCGTTCATCAGCGAGTACTACGCCCAGCACAGTTCGGTGATCACGTTCGCCCAGGTCGTCCAGCTGGTCGCTGCGGTGCCGTTCTTCCTGTTCGCGCGGGCCCTCTCCCGAAGGGCGGCCATTGGTCACGCCGCCGACTGGGTCGCACGCACGGGCGTCCTGGTGGTGGTGACGTCCGTCCTCACCGTCGCTCCGGTGCTCACCCTGGCGCTCGAGCCCGACCTCTCGGCGGATTCGACCCGCACCCTGGCGATCTGGACCGACCTGACCGACGTCACGCTCTTCTTTGCCATCGGCTGCTTCGCGGTCGCGTGCCGGCAGGCCTTCGCGCCCGGGTGGCTTCGGCTGAGCGCCGAGGTGCTCGCGGGCCTGTCGCTCGCGCACGCGGTACTGAGCCTGTGGCGGATCGAGGCGCTGGACGTCATCGCGCCGCTGGCCTTCGTGGTCTTCGTGCTCGCCCTGTCCGGGTGGATGCTGCGGGAGCGCTTGCCGAGCGTTGAGTGAGTCGACGGACCAGAACTAGACCGCCCGCGGCGCCCGCCCGGCATCCGGGTACGCGACAACCTCGGTCGCCTTCGCGGACAGCCACACCGGTTGCCCGGGCGCGAGCCGCAGGTCCGCGAGCGCGGCGGGGGTGATGTCGACCAGAGCGGGCGGGCTCCCCTCGACGGCGATCCGGACCCGGTCGGTGAGCAGCTCGAGGCCGGTGATGACGCCGGTCCAGGCGTTGCGCGGGGAACCGGCGTCGGGCCGGCGGGTGTGCAGGGAGATCGCCGACGGCGACAGGACGGCGAGCATGCTGGTGCCCGCCGCGGGGACGATCGTCGGGGAGGGGTCGACGGCCGGATCATGGCCCGCGGCGTACAGGGTGCCGCCCGCGTCGAGGTCGATGCGGCCGGTGGCCCGCTCGGTCAGCGTGCCGGGGTAGAGGTTCAGCCCGACCAGGCGCGCGACGTACTCGGTGGCGGGCCTGCGCGCCACGGCGGCGGGGGTCCCCTCCTGCACGATCTGCCCGGACTCCAGCACGAGGATGCGATCGGCCAGCACCATCGCCTCGAGCGGATCGTGGGTGACCAGGATGCTGGGCCCCACGAACGCGGACAGGTGCCGGCGCAGCTCGCCGCGGGTCTCCAGCCGGGTCCGCGCGTCGAGGGCCGCGAGCGGTTCGTCGAGCAGGAGCAGTCGCGGGCGGCAGGCCAGCGCGCGGGCGAGCGCGACGCGCTGGGCCTGCCCGCCGGACAGCTGTCCCGGACGGCGGGCCGCGAGTGCGCCGAGGTCCAGGCGGTCCAGCCAACGTGCGGCGGCCCGGCGCGACTCACCCCGGGAGGCACCGCGGGCTCGAGCCGAGAAGGCGACGTTGTCCACGACGCTGAGGTGCGGGAACAGCCGGTAGTCCTGGAACACGAGCCCGACCGCGCGCTCGACGGCGGGCCGGAACACCCCCTCGCGTGCGTCGTCCCAGACGTCAGGTTCGAGCGGCCCACCGCCCGAGGCTGCCCGTGCATAGGTGATCGCGATCCGGCCGTCGGTGAGCGCGCCGAGCCCGGCGAGCGTGCGCAACAGGGTCGTCTTGCCGGCCGCGTTGGGCCCCAGGACCGCGAGGACCTGCCCGGGCTCGACGTCGAGCACGGCCTCGAGCCGGAACTCCCCCCGCTCGACGACGACGTCGGCGTGCAGCGCGCCGGCGAGGTCCGCGGTCGGCGCCAGGTCGGCGGTCACAGGGCGGCGCCCGGCCGGAGCCAACGGTCGCGCAGCAGCGCCAGGACGGCGATCGACACGACCAGCAGCACCAGGCTGAGCGCGACGGCCGCATCCGGATCGCGTTCGAGGGCCTGGTAGACGGCCAGCGGCATGGTCTGCGTGACGCCGGGGAAGTTGCCGGCGAACGTGATGGTCGCTCCGAACTCACCGAGCGCGCGGGCCCAGCACAGCACGGCGCCGGCCACCAGGCTGGGCGCGATCATCGGCAGCGTGACTCGGCGGAACGTCGCGAACGGCCGCGACCCGAGCGTCGCGGCGGCCTCCTCCAGGCCGCGGCTGGCCGAGCGCAGCGCCCCCTCGACTGTGACGATGAGGAACGGCATGGCGACGAAGGTCTCGGCCACGACCACACCCGCCGTCGTGAACGGCAGGGTGATCCCGAACCACTGGTCGAGGTATATCCCGATGAATCCCCGCCGCCCGAACGCGAACAGCAGCGCTACCCCGCCGACGACGGGCGGCAGCACGAGCGGCAGCGTCACCAGGGCCCGCAGCAGGCCGCGGCCCGGGAACCGGGCCCGGGCCAGCACCCAGGCGAGCGGCACCCCGAGCACCACCGAGATCACCGTTGCTTCGGTCGCGGTGGTGAGCGAGAGCCGCAGCGCGTCGAGCGCCGAGGACTCCACCAGGATCCGCGGCAGCTCGCGCCAGGGCGCACGCAGCAGCAGCCCGACCAGCGGCAGCAGCAGGAACGCCACCGCGATGGCGGCCGGCACCGCGAGCGGCCACGGGGTGCGGCCCGTCACGGCCTCGACCCGCCGCGCCCGGGGCGCAGCGCGCCGCAGGCTCGCGGAGGTGGCTCCCGGAGTGGCGTCGGAGTCGGTCACCGGCTCAAGCTCCTCACGCTCGCGCTCCTCACGCTCGGGTCAGCCGCCGCGGCGGGGCGGGTCATCGAGCTACGGCTTCTCGAAGCCGGCCGCGGTCAGCACCTTCGCACCGTCGGCGGACAGCACGAAGTCGACGAAGGCCTTGGCCAGCGCGGGGTTCTTCGCCGCGGTCAAAGACGCGATCGGGTAGCTCGTCGAGGTGTTCGCGTCGGCCGGGATCTCGATGCCCTTGACCTTGTCGCCCGCGGCCTGGACGTCGGTGACGTACACGAGGCCGGCGTCGACCTCGCCGAGCTCGACCTTGGTCAGGGTCGCCTTGACGTCGGCCTCGAGGGTGACGGGCTTGACGGTCAACCTGGCGTTCTTCAGGACCGTCCCGGCGACCTTGCCGCAGGGCACGTCCGGTTGGCAGAGCGCGACCTTGACCGCGGGCTTGGCGAGGTCGGCCAGCGCGGTGACCTTCGCCGGGTTGTCCGGCGGTACGGCGATCTCGAGGAGGTTCGCCGCGAACGGCGTCGGGGCCTGCGCGGCCTTCGCTGCGACGACCGTGTCCATCGTGGTGCCGGAGGCTGAGGCGAACACGTCGGCCGGCGCGCCCTCGGTGATCTGGGTGGCCAGCCCCGAGCTGGGTCCGAAGTTGAACGTGATCGTGGCGCCCGGGTTGGCCTGCTCGAACTTGGTGCCCAGCTCTTTGAACGATTCGGTCAGCGAGGCCGCGGCGAACACGTTGATCTCGCCGGACACGTCCGACGTCGTCGCGGACGAGCCGGCCGCCGGCGTCGCCTTGGGGTCCGCGTCACCGGGGGACGCTGCGCACCCGGCCAGCAGGATCGACGCGGCGGCGACCGCCGCCAGGGTGGTGACGAGGGGGCGGCGCATGGGTTCTCCGGTTGGTCGCTGGGTGTCGAACGAGGGGCGGAACTATCGGCAACGGTCAGCTGTCGGGGATCTCCACGACCACGTTGGTGGACTTCACGCTGGCCACGGCCAGTACTCCGGGGACCAGGCCGAGGTCGTCGGCAGCCTCCCGGCTCATCAGGGAGACGACCCGGAACGGCCCGGCCTGGATCTCGACCTGAGCCATCACGGTGTCGCGGACGACCTTGGTGACCAACCCGGTGAAATGGTTCCGGGCCGACTGGCGGTTGATCCGCGGCGCGCTGACCGGGTTCTCGGCGGCGAGCTCCTCGGCGAACTTGGCGAGCACGGCGCCTTCGATCGCCTGCCGGCCCGAGTCGTCGGTCGTGGTCGGCAGCCGTCCGCTGTCCGCCCAGCGCCGCACGGTGTCATCACTGACCCCGAGCAGCTCGGCAGCCTGGCGGATCCGAAACAAGGTCACAGCCGAGATCATATCCGCATCCGCGGAGCGGGTATCGCCCGGAAGACGCAGATGCGTACAACGAGAGAAGCACCGACCGCGAACGCGGCTCGAACCTCGACCGTCGCTCACCTCCCAAACACCCGCAACGTCCGAGCGTTGACGTCCTATAGGACGTCAGCGCTCGGACGTTACGGGGGTGGGGTTGGGTTGGGATGACGGGTGCGGGAGGGGGTGCGGCGCCAGGCGGAGATCGTGAGCGTCCAGTGGAGCCGGCCGGACGGGCCGATCCGGGCGGCGTCGGACGGCCGTGTGCGGGGCTCGGCCGTCGCGCCGATCATCGGCTCGATGCCGATCGAGCGGTAGGGCGCTCCCGCCGGCCAGCCGCCGAGGTTGCGCCAGACCAGGAGTGAGCACGGCACCTCGTCGTCGTCGCCGGCACTGCCGCCGTCGCCGACCGCTCCCCAGGACAGGTGCAGCGCGTCGTCGCCGTCGAGCACGACGGCGCGCCGGGCGCCGCGCACGATCGCCGCCGTCGCGGTGCCGTCGTCGGGGCCGAGGACGTCGAGCGGGACGCCAGCGCCATCGGGCCAGGTCGTTCGGATGACGTCGCCCGGGGCGGGGCGGTCCAGCACGTCGACCGGCGGCCCGTCGACCGGCAGACCGTCGGTCGGCAGCCCATCGACCGCTCCCCCGGCGCCGGTCAGCACGAGCCGGGCGCCGGGTCGCAGGTCGAGCAGCGCGTGGACCGCGTGCACGAACGGCGTGCCGGGTGGTCCCTCGACGCGGTACGACGCGCGAAGTCCGAGTCCCTCGGGACCGAGGGTGCGGGTCAAGCGCAATCCGCCGGCGCTCACGGACGCGTCCGACGTCGTGCCGTCCCAGGGCTGGGACCAGGCGTCACCGTGGTCGGGCGTGCCGCGAACGGTCGGGAAGCACTCCTCGACCCCGCCCGCGTCGATGAACGCGTCGCCGGGCGACACCGAGTCCCGGACCCGCGGGTCGACGTCCGGATGACGCCACAGCCACTCGCGGCCCGCCCCGGTCAGGGAGGTCCACCGTCCGCCGTGCGCGAGGTCCGTCGTGGCCCGCAGCTCGGCCTGCCGCCAGCCGCCCGCCGCCGGCCCGCCGGTCACGGCGAGAGAACGGGTTCCAGCACGACGACGTCGCAGTCCGCCGCCAGGGCGAAGCCCACCGCGAGCCCGTCGGTCGCGAGCTGCTTGCCCGTCAGCTCCTCGCGCGACCCGGCCACCCGCAGCCGCACGTCCGGGTCGAGCCCACCGAGCCGAACCCGAAACGGCTCCGCGCCGCGACCCGGTCGGGCCCAGGCCAGGACCACGACCCGCCCGTCGCTCGGATGTGTGTACTGCACGGCGTACCGGTCGTCGGACGGCAGCCCGCGGCGCAGCACGGTCCCGCGCTGCACGACGTCCCGGACGGACACGTACAGCGCCACGAGCCGGCGCCCGAGCGCCCTCGTCTCGGCGTCCCACGCGAGCACGTCGGCTCCGATCCCCAGCACCCCGGCCATCGCCACCACGAACCGGAACTCCAGGCTCGCCGCGGCCGGGTCGAGCCGGTCCGGCTCGTCGGTGACCCACGAGCTCATGACCGACGGCGGGTATGCGGACAGGAACCCGTGCTGGATCGCCAGCCGGTCCCGCGGCCCGGTCTCGTCGCTCGGCCACACGACGTCGCACAGCGCGAGCACCGCGTTGTCGATGCGCCCGCCGCCGCCCGCGCACGCCTCAAGCGTGACGTGACCGAACTCAGTACGCAGCACCCGCAGGATCCGGTAGTAGGCCTCGGTGTGCTGCCAGGACCAGGCGAGCCCGTCCGGGTCGCCCGGACGACCGCCGTCGCTCACGGCTCGGTTCATGTCCCACTTGAGGTACGTGATCGGCAGCTCGCCCAGGACCCGGCGCAGCATGTCGGTCGCCCACCGCTCGACGTCGGGCCGGCCCAGATCGAGCAGGTACTGGTGACGCAAGGTGGTCAGCGGCCGGTCGCCGGCCCGGTAGACCCACTCGGGGTGCGCCCGGAACAGGTCGCTGTCCGGGTTGACCGCCTCCGGCTCGACCCACAGCCCGAACCGCATCCCGCGGTCGATGACGCCGGACGCGAGCGGGCCCAGCCCGCCGGGGAACGCAGCGTCGTCGGGCCACCAGTCGCCCAGGCCGGCGGTGTCGGAGTCCCGGCCGCGGAACCACCCGTCGTCGACCACGAAGACCTCCGCGCCGAGCTCCGCGGCGACGTCGGCGAGCGCGAGCTGGTGGTCCGCCCGGACGTCGAAGCCGGTCGCGTACCAGGAGTTGTAGACGACCGGCCGGTGCTCCGGGCCCAAGGACCGCGCGAGCACATCGCGCTGGTAGCGGTGCCAGCCCTGCGCCAGGTCGTCGGGCCCGAGCGGGCTCCAGAGCCCCTGCATCGCGGGAGCCTCGAAGCGCGCGCCGGGCTCGAGGCGGATGACCTGCGACTCGTCGTCGACCCCGCCGCTGACCCGCACGTGGTCGCCGAACGGCACCGCGTCCACGGCCAGCCGCCACGACCCGCTCCAGGCCAGCGCGATCCCGTACGCCCCGCGTCCCTCCCCTGCCGATCGAGGCGAGACCGCCACCACCGGCGAGTAGGTGTGCGAGGTGATCCCCTGCCGGCTCCCGATGCTGAACGACCCGGCGGGCAGGTCGACCGTCACCGGCGTGAACTCCCGAGACCAGGCCCCCACGAGCGCGTCGACCCGCGCTCCCGGGCCGACAGGCAGGCACCACGCCGCGCTGAACGCGCGCGCCAGGTGCAGCTCGGCGGTCGGCGACAGGTTCTCGACCACCGCCCACTTCTCGACGACGTCGTGCCGCCGGTCGGCCACGACGTGCAGGGTGACCGCGACCTCCGCGTCGTCGTCGGCGAGGCGCGCCATCAGGTGCTGGCGGGTCCCGTCGTCGTTGAGCACGACGGGATCCGCGAGGCGCAGCCTGACCCCCGCGACCCCGCCCGGGCGCCGCATCACCAGCTCGACCCCGTGCACGTGCCTGGTCCCGAGCGCGGTCAGCTCGAGCGGCGCGGCGTCGAGGTCGGCCTCGAAGGACGACGAGCCCGCGGGGACCGACGGCACGTGCCGGCCGGGCTCACCCCAGTGCTCGAGCATCAGCCCGGCGCCGTCCGGGGCCTCGCCCAGCACGTACTCCGATCGGGCCGTGCGCAGCGTCCAGGTCACGAGGTCCCTCACTTGTTGGAGCCGACGAGCAGGCCGGACACGAAGTGCTTCTGGAACATGAAGAAGATGATCGCCGTCGGCAGCGCGGCCACCGCGGAACCCGCCGCGACCACGTTCCACGAGCTCGAGAAACCGCCCTGGAGGTTGAGCAGCGCGGCCGTGATCGGGAACCGCGTCTCGGTGCGCAGCACGGTCATCGCCCAGATCAGGTCGTTGAAGATCCAGGTCGTGGCGAGCGCGCCGAGCGCCGCGAGGGCCGGCCGGCACAGCGGCAGCACGATCTGCCAGTAGATCCGCCCCGCCCCGGCGCCGTCGAGCACGGCCGCCTCGAAGACCTCGGCGGGCAGCGACCGGATGAACCCGTGCAGCACGAACGTGTAGAAGCCCAGCCCGAAGCTCACCTGCACCACGATCAGCGCGGCCAGAGAGTCGTAGATGCCGAGCGACTCGGCGATCCGCGAGACAGGGATGAGCAGGATCTGCGGCGGCAGCAGGTTGCCGGCGAGCATGGTCAGCAGGATCGTGCGCCGCCCCGGGACCTTGAAGCGTCCGAGCGCGTACGCCGCGAGGGACGCGAGCAGCAGGGACAGCGAGACCGTGCAGAAGGTGACGATCGCGCTGTTGCCGAGCGCGGTGCCGATGTGTCCGCGCGTGAACGCGGTACGGAACGCGTCCAGGGTGAACGACGCGGGCAGCGCACCCAGGCCCCGGGACGCGATGTCGTCGAACGTCCGGAACGAGACGAGCAGCACGAACACGATCGGGCTGAGCCAGGCCAGCGCGATCGGCGCCATGACGAGGTGGAACCACGGGGAATGTACGGGCCGGGGCCGGCGAACTCCCCCAGGGGCATCAATAGCGGACATCATCTCAGCTCTCCTCCGCCCGCGCCTGACGCGCGAGGTACGTGATGATGAACGAGATCGCGAGCAGGAAGATCACGACCGCGATCGCGGACCCGTAACCCAGGTTCACCAGCGTGAACGCCTGCTGGAACATGTACGTGCTGAGCAGCTGCGTCGAGTCGTACGGCCCGCCGCGGGTCATCGCCCACACGATGTCGAACGTGCGCAGCGAGTCGATGACGGTGACCGCGAACACCACGGTGTTGACCCCCCGTAGCTGCGGCATGACGATCCGCCAGAACCGCTGCCACGCGTTCGCTCCGTCGACCGCGGCGGCCTCCTCGAGCGAGACGTCGCAGCTCTTCAGGCCCGCCAGGTACAGCACCATGATGTAGCCGACCTGCCGCCAGACCGCGGCCACCAGCACCGCGTACAGGGCGAGGTTCGGGTCGGCGAGCCACTGCCGGGTGAGCGAGTCCTGGCCGAGCAGGCGCAGGGTCGCGTTGATCGGCCCGTCCGGCTGGTACATGACCCGCCAGAACAGCCCGGTCACGGCCAGCGAGACGACCATCGGCAGGTAGATCGCGCTGCGGTACAGCGCCACCCCGCGGCCGGGCTTGTTCAGCGCGACCGCGAGACTCAGCCCGCCGATGACGGACAGGCCGCCGAAGCCGAAGATCCAGATGACGTTGTTGCCCAGCGCGGTGCGGAAGATCGGGTCCGCGGCAAGGTCACGGTAGTTCGCCAGCCCGACCGGCTCGGCGGCGCCGATGCCGTTCCAGTGGGTCAGCGACAGCGAGAAGCTGTTCGCGGCCGGCCAGAACACCCAGAACAGCTCGATCGCGAGCGGCACCAGCAGGAACGCCCACACGATCGGCGGCACCCGCGCCATCGGGCCGCCCGGCCGACGGCGGCGCGCCGCCGGCTCGGGCGACGGCGGGGTCTGGTCCGCGGCGAGCGCCCGGCCGGCCTGATCGATCATGACGCGAACACCGTCTTCGCGGCCGCCTGCCAGTCCTTCAACGTGCGGGTGATGTCGGACGGGTCGGCGAGGAACTTCGTGAGCGCGGTGCTCGCGGTCTCCTGCAGCGCGTCGGAGGAGTCACGGTTGAAGAACTGGGTGACCTCTTTCGTCTCGGCGAGCAGCTTGATGCCCTTCTGGACGATGGGCGAGAAGCCGGACGTGTCGACGTCGGGCGAGGTCGGCAGGCTCGTCGAGCCGGAGTCCTTGGCGTACTTCTCCTGCGACTTGGCCGACGCCAGGTAGCTGAGCAGCTGCTTCGCCCCGTCGGGGTTGCGGCTCTTGGCGGCCGCGAAGAAGCCGTCGGTGGGCGCCTCCTCCGCGCTGGGGATCGACGGGTCGATGGTCGGGACCGAGAAGAAGTCCAGGTCGTCCTGCTGGTCCTTGGGGAAGTACGGGATGCAGAACGCCCCGATGAGGTACATCGCCGACTTGTTCTGGATCATCGGGGTGGCGCCCTCCTGCGCCGAGTAGGACGCCTGGTTCGGGTCGAAGTACGGGATGATCCGCTTGTACTGCTCCATCACGTCGACGACCTTCTTGTCCGTGAACGAGTGCTTGCCGGTGAGCAGCTCGCGGTGGTACTCCGCGCCGTTGACGCGCAGGTCGAGGTAGTCGAACCAGCCCGACGCCATCCACGGGGTGGACCCGACCCCGTTGGCGAGCGGGTACACCTTCTTCTTGGCGAGGGTGTCGCACACGCCGATGAACTCGTCCCAGGTGGCCGGGACCTCGACGCCCCACTTCGCGAACGAGGACTTCTTGTAGAAGATCGACCACCAGTAGTAGCTCGTCGGGACGAAGATCTGGCTGCCGTCCTTGGCGCTCGACAGGCTCTTGAGCGAGTCCGAGAAGCCCGCGCACGCGCCGTCGCCCTTCCACAGGTCGGACACGTCGAGCAAGAGTCCCTGCTCGGCGTAGTCCCGCGCGACGGATCCCGCGTACCAGGACAGCACGTCCGGCGGGGTCGAGGAGGTCAGGTAGGTGGAGAGCTGGGCGCGGAACTGCTCGGTCGCGACCGAGTTCATGGTGGTCTTCGGTCCGCCGAACGCGTTCACCAGGTTCGCCAGCGCGGCCTTGGGTGCCTCGTCCTGGATGGAGTTCTGCAGCGTGAGGGTGGTGGTCGACGCCGATTTGGTGCTGGACGCGCCGGACCCGGTTCCGACGCAGCTGGAGAGCACCGCGGCGCCTCCGACGGCGGCCGTGCTGAGCAGGAAGCTACGGCGGGTGAGCTCGAACTGAGGGGACATCTCTACCTCCGGTGCGCCGTCGTTGGCGCGGTCGGGTCGTGCTGGATGGGAAGTGGGCGCTGTCAGGTCGTGAACAGCCCGTTGCATTCGCGTTGGAGTGCGACGTCGTGCCACATGGGGTGCTGCGGTGCGGCGTTGGAGCAGACGACGGTCCCCCACGCGCCGACCCGCTTGGACTCGAGGGCGGCGAAGCGGCACAGCTCGGCGCCGCGGGGCCCCTCCTCGAACGTGCAGTCCCTGGGCGTGTACCCGACCCAGCCTTCGCCGAACACGAGGCCGGCGCCGTGCGCGGCTGCCCAGTCCGCCGCGACGTCCATCCAGAGGGTCAGCTTCTGGCGCATCGCGAGGTGGTGCGGCGGGTAGCGCTCGTCCAGCCAGGCATCGACCCGCGCGGGGTCGCACCAGTCGTGCACGTACACCTCGGGCCGGCACATGATCGAGGCCTGCTCGCGCCACGCGGCCGCGGCCGGGACCGACCAGGCTGCGATGCCGGGGGCGTCCGGGCGCAGCAGCTCGCGCGCCCGCTCGTCGTCGAAGTCCTCGACCGGTCCGCGCAGCCCGAACTGATGGACGAAGTCGTCCAGGACGCCATAGACGTACGGGTGCACGACGAGCACGTCGATGTTCTCCGGGATGCCGCGCATCGCGGCCACCGGAACCGCGCCGTAGTTGACCGAGCACAGCCGGCCTGGGTGCCGGTCGTGGAACAGGTCGACCGCCGGTTCGAGGCGCTCGCGCAGCGCGACGACGACGTCGGCGCCCGAGCCCGCGAGCCCTTCGGTGAGGTGCCCGATCTGCACCTCGTTGTGCAGCTCGGTGAACACCAGGACGTCGTCGAGCCCCTCGGCCACGAGCAGGTCGACCAGGTCGGCGTGCGCCTCGGCGAGGCGCATCGGGCGGTCCTCGGGCGGCACGGCCGCGAGCGTGTCGAACCAGGCGCGGTCGGCCGCGAAGACCGGGCTCTGCTGGAACTCCCAGGACGACGCGATGATTCTGACGTCGTGCCGCCGGGCCGCCCGGAACAGCTCGAGCAGGTGCGCACGGGCGTCGATCGTCGTGCTCCCGGCGACGTCGTACCAGCGGGTCGCCCGCCCGTAGCCGCCACCGAGCGGCCCGAGCTCGAGCGCGGTCGTGTCCAGCCCGGAACCGAACAGCAGGAACGGCATCGCGCAGATCCGCACAGTGTTGTAGCCGCGCTCGACCGCCTGCGCGAAGGCCGCGTCCAGGTCCTCGAACGGCTCCCCCGGTCCGGTGCGCACGTACCAGGAGAAGTCCCACAGGGTGATCGTCAGGGCGCTGGGTGCGCCCGTGGACGGGGTGAAAAGTTTCATGCTCCGACTCCAGCCGTGAGAAGCGCAACGGGTTGCGCGAGGAGAAACTGCAGGTCAAGGGCATCGAGGTGATGGGGGCAGTCGACCAGCAACGCATCGAGCAGCTCGCCGGCGAGCCCCTCGTCGCCGTCGAGCACGGCGAGCTGGGCCCGCACGAACCGCGCGCGCCGGCCGCGGGCGACGTCGGGGTCCTGGGCGAAGAGCAGCAGGTCCGGCAGCGACGTCGCGAAGTAGTCGACGACGGCGCCCGTGGTCCCCAGCTCCGCGGCGAACGCGCGCAGCCGGGCGGTGCGCTCGCCAGCCCGGTCGTGGGCGCCGAGCCGGTGCAGCGCGAGCACCCCCCAGAACGTCGCCTCGCTGTGCTCCTCGGCACGCATCACCTGGAAGTCGCCGCTCGCGGCGGCCGCCTCCCAGGCGGCGCGCGCCTCGTCGTCGCGACCGGTCAGGGCGAGGGCGTCGCCGAGCAGCAGGTGCAGGTTCGCCGTGCTGGCGAGCGGGTGCCGCGCCTCGCCGAGCGAGGCCGGCGGTTCGAGCGCCGCGAGCAGGTGGCGCGCGGCGACCACCGGCTCACCGGCACCGAGCGCGTGCACCGCCAGGCGGGTGCCCGCGCGTTCCCAGGCGCGCAGCACCTGGCCCTCGCCGCCCTCCCAGGGCTGGAAGGTCCGCCCGGCCAGCAGGTCGCGGGCCTCGCCCTCGCGGTCGGCGCTGACCAGCAGGTTCGCGAGCTGCACGCTCGCGTCGTGCCGCTGCGCGACAAGGTCCGAGTGGGCGAGCAGGGTGTCCAGCCGGGCCGCGACCGACAGGCCGCGGCGCTCGTCGAGCTGGTCGCTCTCGTAGCGCAGCCGAGCGTCGCGCGGCGCGACCGCGAGCGCGCGGTCGTACGCGTCGCGCGCCGCCTCGGGGCCGTCCCCGTGGTCGTGGCTCGCCAGCCCGATGTTGCGCCACACGACAGGGTCGTCGGCGTGCAGCGCGGCGCTGCGGCGCCACCGGTCGAGCGCGTCGCCATGCCGCCCGACCGAGTACAGCCAGTGGCCCAGCAGGGCATGCAGCCGGAAGTCGTCTGGCCGGTGCGCGGCCTCCCGATCGAGCGCGAGAGCGTCGTCCAGGCGCCCGGGGAAGCAGTGCGTCGCATCAGCCCCCTGCCCGACGTCGGCCGCCCGCTCGGCCCGCGCAGGTCGCCCGGACCGGCGCAGCAGGTCGGCGCGGTGGTAGGAGATGAGCGCGCCGGCGGCGGCCTGGCCGCTCGGACGGTGCGCCTCGCGTTCGAGGGCCCGGTCGAGCAGGCGCCCCGCGGCGTCGAGCTCGCCGATCCCGGCCTGCTCGAGGGCGACGTCCAGCACGATCTGTGCATCCGCGCTCGGGTCGAGACCGTCCAGGTCCCGCAGCCACGCGTCGAGCCGGTCCAGGGCCCGGGCCCGTCGCAGCTCGTCCTGGGCGGCGTCGAGCCGGCCCAGCCGGCGCAGCACGACGACCCTCAGGGCGAGTCCCTGGAGGTGCTCCGGCTCGGCGCGCAGGACGTCGTCGAGCCGCGCGAGGGCGGACCGGTCACGGCCGGCTGCCGCGTCCAGGCGGGCCATCCGGTACCCCGCCGGGGCTCGCCACTGACGGGTCCAGGACGCCCTGCCGTACGCCACGAGCGCCTGCGCCGGGCGCCCGGCGCGTTCGTGCACGAGGCCGAGCAGGTAGCTCGCCGAGGTGTCGGACGCGTTCGGGTGCAGCGCGGTGAGCCGCGCGACGGCGCGGTTGAACAGGTCGGTGGCGGCGGCGAGGTCGCCGCGGCGGTACGCGCGCTGCCCGAGCCCGACCAGGCTCGCGGCGTGCCCGGGATCGCGACGCAGCGCCTCGCGCCAGTACGGCTCCGGGGACCGGGTGGCGTGCCGGTAAAGCTCGAGGTGCTCGGCGATGGCGGCCAGCTCCTCGACCGAGTCGACCCGGTCCGGCGCGGCAGGCTCCCTCGCCGGCTCGACGTCGGGCAGCGCGCCGAGCTCCGCTGTGGTCGTCCAGGCGACGAGCTCGGCGCCCTCGTGCAGGACGCGCACGGTCAGGCCGGGCTCAGCGAGTGCGCCGGCGGCGAGCGGCACGTCGAGCATGTGCGGCTCGCCCGCGTGCAGGTCGACGCGCAATCCGTACAGCGGCCTCCCGCCGGGGGCGAGGACCTCGATCTGAGCGCCCGCACGCGCGGAGGTCGCGAGCACCCCGACCCGGGCGACGCCGGCGGCGGTATCGACCTGGAGCCGGACGGCCGCGTCGACGTTGGCGCGGTCGACCGGGCCGAGCTCGCGGATCGGGTACCAGTACTGGGAGAACACCTTCGTCTCGCCCGGGGCCAGGTAGGAGAAGTCGGGCTGGTTGTCGGTGAACACGCCGGCCATCAGCTCGACGTACGCCGCGCCGTCGTCGGCCAGGTTGCGGTGCCAGGCGTCGCCGAACGCGGAGCTGCCCCAGGTCCACTGCTTCTTGCCGCCCGAGAGGTGGTGGTCCGCGACGTGCACGAAACCCGCGCGGCGCGCGTGGTCGTAGCCGCCGAAGAAGTCCTCGTCGCTGCCCAGGCACATGTATGACGTCGGCACCGGGATGTTGCGGAACCACCCGAGGAGGTCCCCGGTGACGGGGGTGCCGTCGCTCGCGAGGCTTGCCCGGTCGGCGCGCGCCGGGTAGTCGATGCCGTAGTACGGCCGGTCGGCGCGCGGGAACGCGGTCACGGCGCGCTTCGCGTGGTCGGCGACGACCCGCACGTCACGCGGGAAGAACGACTCGTAGTCGTCGTCGACGCGGGCCGCGACGTTGGCCCACCACAGGAAGGTCTGGGTCAGCTCGCTGCGGTTGTACAGCCGGACCCGGAGCTCGACGACGGTGCTGTCGGGGCGCAGCCGGAGCCCGTGCATGCCCTTCATCCGCGCGAACGGGTCGTGGTCCGAGCACCACACGGTGACGGCGCCGTCGGCCTCGTGCTCGAGCTCGACGTCCATCGGCAGGAAGGTCCCCGGGCGGTGGTGCTGCGGCCAGTTGAACTCGACGCCGCCCGCGAGCCACGGGCCGGTGAGCCCGACGAGGGCCGGCTTGATGACCGGGTTCGCGTAGAAGAAGTCGTAGCCGGTGGACCGCTCGCGCGCCACGTGCACCCGCCCGCCGAGCTGGGGCAGGATCACCAGCCGCACCCACGGGTTCTCCAGGTGCACCGCGTCCCAGACGACCGGGACCTTCTCGGCGCGGATGCGGTCGTAGAACGGTAGCGGGTACACCCGGCCCGACGAGCCCTGGTAGACCCGCCGGTCGAGATAGGCGGGGTAGCGGTCGGGATCCGCCGGCAGGTAGGTGTCGATGGTCATCGGCTGCGCCCACGCGGCGACGGGGGCCCCGGCCTGCGCCGCGGGGCGCTCCGGGAGGTCGAGCAGGGACTCGGCGTTGAGCATGGCTCGACGCTACGTTCGGGTCCGGGTGCGAAAGAATGTCCGATTCGATCGAGACACCTGGATCTTTCGATGATCGTTCTTCGATGTGTAAGGTGCGACGGGTGCGACTCAAGGACGGTTTTCCCGGGGAGCGCCTGCGCGTGCTGCCGCGCCCGACAATCGGCGCCGCCCTCGCGAGCGACCTCACGTCACGGCTGCTGGTCACCGACGCGGGCTACTTCCCGACCGCGCGCCTGCACGGGCGCCAGCGCAAGAACGGCGCCGACGGCGCGATCCTCATCGTGTGCACGCGCGGCGTGGGGCACTGCCGGGTGGGTGACCGGCTCAGCACCGTCGGCCCCGGCCAGGCGCTGGTGATCCCGCCGAACCTCGCGCACGCCTACTGGGCGGACGACGACGACCCATGGACGATCTGGTGGTTGCATGTCGTGGGCGGCGATCTCCCGCACTTCTTCTCCACGCTGGGGGTCCCCGGCGACGAGACGGTCGTCGACCTGCACGACCCCTACCGCGCGGTGGAGCTGATCGAGTCCGCCGTCGCCGCGATGGAGCGCGACGACACCCTGCCGAACCTGCTCACCGCGACCGGCGCCGGCTTCGCGCTGCTCGCCCTGCTCGCGGCCGACCGTGCGGCCGGCAGCCCCGGCGGGTCCCAGGTCGTGCGCCAGGCGCAGGACCACCTGCGCCGCAACCTCGCCGCGCGCACCAGCGTCCCGGAGCTGGCCCGGACCGCGAGCCTGTCGGTGCCGCACTTCTCCGCGCTGTTCCGCGCCGCGACGGGCGGCGGGGTCGTGGAGTACACCAAGCGGCTGCGGATGGCGCGCGCCTGCGAGCTGCTGCTGATGACGAGCCGCGGCGTCGCGGAGATCGCCGAGTCGGTCGGCTACCCCGACCCGTTCTATTTCTCCCGCCAGTTCCGCACCGTGCACGGCACCAGCCCCACCACCTACCGCGACCAGCACGCCCGTGACTCGCTGACCCCTCCGCCGAGAGTGGAGTAACCGCCCGCTCGAAGCGCCTCGCGAGGGCGGCTACTCCACTCTCGGGCAAGAGTTGTCGCATTGGTGTTTGGGAAGCCTTGACCTGTGTTGCCCTGGCGGCTAACTTTCGTACATCGATGTAGACGGGTCAACGTTCGTGCGGATGAAGTTGCAATGTCGCGCTTTGGGAGGCCAGGCGATCCGTCGCCTCGACCGCTCCTCGCATGGCTATTACCAGGATGGTGTGCGCCTTTAACGGTTCCCCTCGGATGGATCCGGGGGATTTCCAACTCAGGCCGCACCAGCAACATCCTCGGAAGGAGGCTCCTGATGTCTGACGCCCTCGACACTGGTGTGGCCCCGTTCTGCCACAGCCAGGATCACCCTGGCAGCGTTCACGTCCCGGCCTGCGGTGAAGCCGCAGGTCGAGCACGTGAAGGTTCGTTGGCCCAGTTCGAGGTGCCGCTTGGCTCTCGCAAAGCACCTCGAGCAGGTCATGGTCGTGTACGCGGGCTGAACCAACACCACCTGTCGGCCAGCCCGCACACCACGGTAGATGAGCTCCCGCTTCGCCGCACCGATCGCCGCATCAGCGGCCTTCCTCGCCATGGTGGACTTCGCGAGGAACTTCGGTCTGAAGTCCTCCACAGCGATCAGCTGGTGGGCCTCGACAATCCTCTTGGCCCAGATACGCGCGTCGTACTGAACTTGCCGGGCGCCCTTCTTGTGCAGCACCGCCGCCTCGTGGCGCTTTCGCAGGTACCCGTTGGACTGCACCTTGTTCGCGCGGTGCCGGCGCGCCATGCGCCGCTGCGCTTTCGCGAGGGCTTCGGCGGACCGTTTGCGGTGCTGGGAGTGCGGCAGGTCGAACACGGGATTGGTGGTCGATGCCGTGGCGCTCACGCCCCAGTCCACACCGATCCGCCCCTCAGCGGCCGCCGCCTGTTGGGCGTCGCGGCGCACCACGAACGACGCGTACCAGTGCCCGAGGGTGTCCTGAAAGACGCGGACGCTCGTCGGGTCGGACGGCAGGTCCCTGGACCACACCACCGGGACGGTGACGCCCTTAGGCAGGACCAGGCGCCCGTCTCTCACGGCGAACCCACGAGTCGTGTACTCGAGGGACGGCAGGGACTTCTTCCGCGCCTTGAACTTCGGGCGCCCGCACCCCTTGACCGCGAACGACTGGTCGAGGCTCCGGGCGTAGTCGCGCAGGGTCTGCTGCTGCGCGACCTGCGACCCCTCCCGCAACCAGGCGTGCGCCCCGCGAGCTTCGGTCAGGAGCTTCGACAGCTTCCCGAACGTGGGCTTGCGCGAAGTCTTGGACTGGTTGACGGCTTCGTTCCACAGAAACCGGCACCGGTTCCACTCGCAGATCAGCGCGGCCTCAGCCTGCGCACCGGGGCGGAGGCGATACGTGTACCGAACCGTCTCAATGGGCATAAATCAACCATACCGGGTAGCACTGACGTTCGATCGAAAGGACCCAGCGTGTCGCTAACCAAGCAGAAGCACCCTCACCTCCCCATGGCTGAAGCCAGAGGTTTCGCGGGCATACTCTGATGAACGACCGTCTCCGCATCTCGATCCCGTCCGGGCTCTCCCGCCGGACCTTCCTCGGCGGTGCGCTCGCCGGCGCGGGGTTCGCGGCCCTCGCCGGCTGCTCGACGCCGCTCGCCGCGGGCCTCGTCGCGGCCCCGCTGGCTGCCGGCACGCTCCAGTACTGGAACCTGTTCGGCGGCGGCGACGGCGTCCGCCAGCAGCAGATGCTCGATGGCTTCCAGAAGGCCTACCCCAAGGTCGGCCTCGAGGCCACGACCTGGGCGTGGGGGAACCCGTACTACACGAAGCTGGCGCTGGCGACCGTCGGAGACAAGCCGCCGGACGTCGCGGTCTCGCACCTGACCCGCATGAAGACGCTCGTCGAGGCGGGGCTGCTGACCGAGCTCAAACCAGCGGACCTGGCCCGACACGGCTTGAGCGCCGAGCACTTCACCCCGCGGGTCTGGGAGGCAGGTCTGGTCGACGGGAAGGTGTACTCGATCCCGCTCGACACCCACCCCCAGGTGATGTTCTACAACACGGACATCTGCAAGAAGGCCGGGCTGCTCAACAAGGACGGCTCCCTGGTCTCGATGGACGGGGAGGGCGCGTTCGCCGACGCGCTCGAACGCACCCAGAAGGTCACCGGCCAGTTCGGCGCGACCAGCCCGGTCAACGGTTTCCGGGTCTTCGCCACCCTGTACGCGCAGCTCGGCGGCAAGCACATCGTCGACGACGGCGGGACCAAGGTCGTCATCGACAAGGACCGGGCGCTGAAGGTCTTCACGTACTGGCGCTCGCTCACCGTGGAGAAGAAGCTCATCGCAGCCATCGAGTACCAGGCGTCGATCGCGACCTTCGCCACCGGCGCATCGGCCTTCCACTTCAACGGGGAGTGGGAGATCACCACGTTCCAGACGGCCAAGATGCCGTTCAGCATGACGCTGTGGCCGAACGTCTTCGGCGGGCCGTACGCCGTCCAGGCCGACTCGCACACCTTCGTGCTCCCGAAGCAGCAGCACGACCAGGCCCAGCTCGACAAGTCGCTCACGTTCATCAAGGCGATGCTCGACCAGTCCCTCACCTGGTCCGAGGGCGGCCACATCCCGGCGTGGCAGCCGACGCTGACCAGCCCGGGCTACGCAAACCTGACGCCGCAGTCCAACTACGCCGCGGCGGCCGACGGCGCGATCTACGACGACCCGGGCTGGTACTCGGGCTCCGGCTCGAACTTCGAGAACATCGTCGGCGCGTCGATGGGCGCCGTCGAGCAGGGGCAGCTCTCACCAGAGGCCGCGCTCGCCCAGATGATCCCGAAGCTCACCGTGCTCGCCAACACGCCGTCACCGGTATGACCGCGACGCGAACGACGTCGACCCGAACAACGCTCCGATGCAGGAGGCTCCCGTGACCACAGTCCAGACCGTCGAGACGACCCGCGCCCGGAGCGCGGGGCGCGGGGCACCCGACCGCGACCGCCGACGTCGGGTCGGCAACCAGACCCCGCCGCTCACCGCGCTCGGTTTCCTCGCTCCGTTCCTGATCCTGTACATCCTGTTCATCATCGGACCCGCGCTGTACGGGCTCTTGATGAGCTTCTTCAACACCAGCCTGGTCAAGCCCGGGCTGGGCACCTTCGCCGGTCTGGACAACTATGCCGAGGCGTTCGGCAGCCGCGAGTTCTGGCAGTCGATGTGGCACACCATCTACTTCGCGCTGCTCACCACCCCGCCGCTGGTGATCCTGGGGTTGGTGTTCGCGTGGCTGGCCGAGCGGGCCACCCGGGGCAAGGCGTTCTTCCGGGTCGCGTTCTTCACGCCCTACGTGCTGCCCTCGGCCGTGATGGCGCTGATCTGGGTGTGGCTCTACGCACCGATCATCGGGCTGCTCACCAAGTTCGTCACGCTGATCGGGCTCACCGCGCCCGGTTGGCTCAGCGACCCGCACTGGGCGATGCCGTCCCTGGCGCTGGCCACCGTGTGGTGGACGCTCGGCTTCAACTTCGTGCTGTACCTCGCGGGGCTCGGGGAGATCTCCCGCGAGCTGTACGAGGCCGCGTCCATCGACGGTGCCAGCCCGCTGCAGCAGCTGCGGCTGATCACGCTGCCGCTCCTCGCCCGGACCACCACCCTCGTCGCGGTGCTCCAGTTCATCGCCTCGCTGAAGGTCTTCGACCAGATGTTCATCATGACCCAGGGCGGTCCGAACTACGCCACCCGCTCGGTCCTGCAGTACATCTACGACAGCGGCTTCACCGACATGCGCACGGGGTACGCCGCGGCGGCGTCGACCCTGTTCTTCATCGTGGTGCTGATCGCCTCTGCCGTGTGGCTCGTCATCACCCGCCGCCAGAACGAGGAGAGCTGACCGTGACCGCTTCGACCACCGACCTCGATCTCGACCGGCGCACCGCATTGGCCATCGCGTTCGAGCGTCGCACGGCCCGCCGGAACAAGATCTTCAACCGGGTGTGCGCGGGCGTGCTCATCTTCTTCGCGCTGCTGTGGCTCATCCCGCTGCTGTGGGCCGTCGACACGTCGTTGAAGCCGAACGTCGAGACCACCGTCACGACCTGGCTGATCGACAACCCCACGTTCGCCGCCTACCAGGCGCTCTTCTCCCGCGGTGACATCTGGAACTGGTACGCGTCGAGCTTCATCACCTCGGCGGTCACGGCGGCGTGCACCGTGCTCACCGCGAGCCTGGCGGCGTACGCGCTGTCCCGGATGCGGTTCCGGTTCCGCGAGCTGGCGTTCTTCTTCATCCTCGCCGGCATCATGATCCCCGGACAGGCGCTCGTCGTCCCGCAGTTCCGCCTGGTCGACTCCCTCGGCCTGCTGAACACCTACTGGGCGGTGATCCTGCCGCAGATCCCGCTCGCCGTCGCGGTCTTCATCTTCAAGCAGTTCTTCGACGGGCTGCCCCGCGAGCTGGAGGAGTCCGCCCGGCTCGACGGCGCGAGCCCGTTGCGGATCTTCTCGCGGATCATCATGCCGCTGACCCTGCCGGTGGTCTCGGCGGTGTCGATCTTCACGTTCGTCTGGACGTGGAACAACCTGCTGTGGCCGCTGCTCGTCGTGAGCAACCCGCAGCTGATGACGATCCCGGTCGGGATCGCCACGGTGCAGGGCGCGTTCGGGATCCGCTACGCGGACACGATGGCGTCCTCGATCCTGGCAGCCCTCCCCCTGGTGCTCCTGTTCCTCTTCTTCCAGCGCCGGATGGTCGAAGGCATCGCCGGCACCGGCCTCAAGGGCTGACCCCCGCCCCGAGTTGTCAGCCCGAGCGCGGTCCCTGGTG
>NZ_DATCNW010000369.1:0-5097 GCF_036565025.1 Pengzhenrongella sp. | reverse complement strand
GACCTCCACCGTGCCGCCGTCACGGCGCAGCGGCACCGCGACCGTCAGCTCGCGCCGGGACCGCGCGAGCATCGCGTGCATCCCGTCGTCGTAGCCGAGGAACCGCACCGCCTCGGTCAACTGATCCTGCGCGGCGTCCAGCGCATTCAGCACAAGCGAGCCGGCCGGCGGGGCGCCGGCCTCGGACAGGATGAGGGTCACAGTTCTTCTTCCTCTTCGGATTCGCCGGTGGTCGGCCGAATCAAATGGGTCATATCGCTGGCCCGTCACCATTGGCTTCTGCGGCAATGGAATGGGAACCTCGACAAGAATTGGACATTCGTCCGGGCGGGTCAATGGACCGTTTGTCCATGTCCGGCTCCCGACAGTGCCGATATGGTGCTCCCATGCCTCCCGCCGTCGTGTCGCCCGCTCCCGCCGCGACCCTGCGGATGCTGGTCGAGGCCCCGGAGCTGCGGTTGCGGTCCTGGATCGCCCCGCGCGACCTCGACCGGCCGATCGACTGGGTGCACATCAGCGAGCTCGCCGACCCCGCGGCGTTCCTGGAGGGCGGCGAGCTCCTGCTGACCACGGGGCTGCTGCTCCCCGACGACCCTGCGGGTCAGCGCGAGTACGTCGCCAGACTGGTCAGCGCCCGACTCACCGGACTCGGGTTCGGCACGGGCCTGGCTCACGACGAGGTCCCGGCGGCGCTCGTCGCGGCCGCGCAGGAGCTGCACCTGCCCCTGTTCGCCGTGCCCCTGGACACGCCGTTCATCGCGCTCAGCAAGATCGTGTCGCGGGCCATCGCTGCCGCGCGATACGACGAGGCGGTCCGCCTGAGCGAGGCCCAGCATGCGCTGACCCGCGCCGCGCTGCGTCACGACGGGTTCGCAACCCTGGTGGGCCGGCTCGCGGTGCTGCTCGACGGGTGGGTCGTGCTCACCGACGCGGCGGGCACTGCTGTCGAGGTGAGCCCGGCCGCGGCCCGCACCCTGCTGCCGTCGCTCCAGGCGGATCTCGACCGGCTCCGGCACCAACATCCGCCGGTCAGCTTGGCCAGCACCGATGCCGCCGGTGACATCGTCCTCCAGTCGCTCGGCACCAGCCAGGTCCGCGGCCTGCTGGTGGTGGGCAAGCCCGGCGGACTCGCCCCTGCGGATCGGCAGGTGATCAACACCGCGGCGTCCCTGCTCACCCTGGGGATGGAGCAGTCACGAACGCTCGACTCCGTACGCGAGCAGCTGCGCACGGTCCTCGTTCGGTTGTTCCTCGCCGGACAGGGCGATCCGGCCGAACGCGCAGCCCGCGCCCTGTTCGGAGCACTCCCCATCGAACCGGTGCACGTGCTCACCGCGAACGGGTCCACGCCCTTCATCCGGTCCTCGATCAACCTGCTGGAGAGTCGCAAGGACGGTTCGGTCCTGCACGCCGAGGTCGACGGCGCCCTGGTGGTCATCACAGCCGAGCCGGACCGGGTCGCGGTCCAGCTGGCCCGGCTACCGGGAGTGGGCTCGGTCGGCGTGTCCGAGGCCGGCGAGTACACCGCACTGGCCGAGCTGCGCACGCACTCCGCGCACGCGGGTCGGGCCGCCGCGCGCACCGGCTCCACCGTCCTGCGGTTCGAAGACCTGGCGAGCGAAGGACTCTTGCGCCTGGTGCCGCCCGGTGAGGCGGCCGCGTTCGCCGCGGCCCTGCTCGGACCGGTCCTCCAGCACGACGCCGACGGCCGTGGCGACCTCGTCAACTCCCTGCGCGTGTGGCTCGAGAGCAACGGGCAGTGGGATCCGGCGGCGGCTCGTCTGGGCGTGCACCGGCACACGCTGCGCAAGCGCATGGTGCGCGTCGAGCACCTGCTGGCCCGCAGCCTCGACTCGGTCGACGTCCGCTGCGAGCTCTGGCTGGCCCTGCAGGTACTCGAAGACGATCCGCGGACCCCAGGCCCGTGACCTGACGACCTGACGACCGTTGACCACCGCAACGTCCGAGCGTTGACGTCCTATAGGACGTCAACGCTCGGACGTTGCGGGTTTGCGGGGGTCTGCGGGAGTGAGTTCGCCGGCGTCTCGCGCCACTACGGAGCGGTCTGACCATTAAGGATGGACATTTCGGCACTGCCGTTGCCGCGCCGCGCCGCGCATCCTTGCACGCATGCCCTCCGCCCCGAACGCCGCCACCGCATCCCCGCCCGACGTCGACCGGTCCGCCTCTCGCGGCCCCGCCGACGGCGCCGACCACGCGACCGACCGCGCCGTCCCCGCCGTCGCGCGCCTGATTCGGACCGAGATTCCCGGACCGCTCTCCCGCGAGCTCGCCGGGCGCCGGTCCGCCGCCGTCGCGAAGGGGGTCGCGAGCGTGCTGCCGATCTTCGCGGCCTCAGCCGGCGACGGGGTGCTCACCGACGTCGACGGCAACACCCTGATCGACCTCGGGTCCGGGATCGCGGTGACCAGCGTCGGTGCCGCACCCGAGGTGATCGAGGCCATCCGCGAGCAGGCCGGCGCCTTCCTGCACACCTGTTTCATGATCGCGCCGTACGAGGGCTACGTGCGGGTCTGCGAGGAGCTCAACGCGCTGACCCCCGGCGACCATGACAAGCGCACCGTGCTGTTCAACAGCGGCTCGGAGGCGGTCGAGAACGCCGTCAAGGTGGCCCGGCACGCGACCGGCCGCCCCGCGATCGTCGCCTTCGACCACGCGTACCACGGGCGCACCAACCTCACCATGGCGCTGACCGCCAAGGCCATGCCCTACAAGTCCGGCTTCGGGCCGTTCGCGCCCGAGATCTACCGGGTGCCGATGTCCTACCCGTACCGCGACCCGGCCGGCCTCACCGGCCCGCAGGCGGCCGCGCGCGCGATCGACCAGATCGAGAAGCAGATCGGTGCGGACTCCCTCGCCGCGGTGCTCATCGAGCCCATCCAGGGCGAGGGCGGCTTCATCGTGCCGGCGCCCGGGTTCCTGCCCGCGATCGCCGCCTGGTGCCGCGCGAACGGCGTCGTGCTCATCGCCGACGAGGTGCAGACCGGGTTCTGCCGGACCGGCGACTGGTTCGCTGCCGAGCACGAGAACGTCGTCCCCGACCTGGTGACCACGGCCAAGGGCATCGCCAACGGGATGCCGCTGGCCGCCCTCACCGGCCGCGCCGAGCTGATGGACGCGGTGCACCCCGGCGGGCTCGGCGGGACGTTCGGCGGCAACCCGGTCTCCTGCGCGGCCGCGATCGCCACGATCGAGCTCATGCGCAGCCAGGATCTCGCGGGCACCGCCCGCCGGATCGGCGAGGCCGCGCTCCCCCGGCTGCACAGCCTCGCGGAGCGCACCGGGGTCATCGGCGACGTCCGCGGCCGGGGCGCGATGCTCGCCATCGAGCTGGTGCGGCCCGGGACCAACGAGCCCGACCCCCAGCTGACCGCTGCGGTCGCCGCCGCGTGCCACGCGGCGGGCGTCCTGGTGCTCACCGCCGGCACGTACAAGAACGTCATCCGGCTGCTGCCGCCGCTGGTCATCCCGCCCGAGGTGCTCGACGAGGGCCTGTCGGTCCTCGAGGCCACGCTCGAGCGCCTCGTCACGGAAGGGTCCTGATCATGACCAACGCAATGGATGAGAAGCGCGTCGTCGAGGCGGTCCGGACCGGACTGTTCATCGGTGGCGAGTGGCGGGAGTCCTCCACCGGCAACCGCCTGGACGTCGAGGACCCCTCGACCGGCGAGATCATCGCCAGCGTCGCCGACGCGAGCGTCGCGGACGGCGCCGCGGCACTGGACGCCGCGGCCAAGGCCCAGCTGTCCTGGGCCGCGACGGCGCCCCGCGTGCGCGGGGAGATTCTGCGCACGGCCTACGAGCTGATCGTCGAGCGCGCCGACGACCTCGCGCTGCTGATGACCCTCGAGATGGGCAAGCCGCTCGCCGAGTCGGCCGCCGAGATCGCCTACGGGGCGGAGTTCTTCCGGTGGTTCGCCGAGGAGGCCGTGCGGATCTCGGGGCGGTTCCAGACCTCGCCCAACGGCGCGACGCGACTGCTGACCATGCAGCAGCCGGTCGGGCCCGTGCTGATGATCACGCCGTGGAACTTCCCGCTCGCGATGGGCACCCGCAAGATCGGCCCGGCCATCGCGGCCGGCTGCACGATGGTGGTCAAGCCCGCCTCCCAGACCCCGCTGTCGATGCTGGCCCTGGCCGAGATCCTCAGCGAGGCCGGCCTGCCCGACGGCGTCCTGAACGTCGTCACCACGTCGTCGACCGGCGCGGTGATGGAGCCGCTGATCCGCGACCCGCGCCTGCGCAAGCTGACGTTCACCGGGTCGACGCCGGTCGGGCGCCGGCTGGTCGAGCAGAGCGCGCAGGGCCTGCTGCGGGTCTCGATGGAGCTCGGCGGGAACGCCCCGTTCCTCGTCTTCGCCGACGCCGACCTGGACCGGGCCGTGGACGGCGCGATGCTGGCCAAGATGCGTAACGGCGGCGAGGCGTGCACAGCCGCGAACCGGTTCCTCGTGCACACCTCCCTCGCGCCGGAGTTCTCCGCCCGCCTGACCGCCCGGATGGCCGCGCTGCAGGTGGGACGCGGCGCCGACCGTGCCGACGTCGGGCCGCTGATCGACGCCAAGCAGCGCGACAAGGTCGCCGAACTGGTTCAGGACGCCGTCGACGGCGGCGCCACGGTCACCACGGGCGGGAAGGCGACCGGCGACCGCGGGTATTTCTACGAGCCCACGGTGCTGACCGGCGTCGCGCCGTCCGCGCGCATCCTGCGCGAGGAGGTGTTCGGCCCGGTCGCGCCGATCATCACCTTCGATACCGACGACGAGGCGATCACGCTGGCCAACGACACCGAGTTCGGCCTCGCCGCCTACGCGTTCACCAAGGACCTGACCCGCACGCTGCGGGTCAGCGAGGAGCTCGAGGTCGGCATGGTCGCTATCAACCAGGGCATCATCTCCAACCCCGCCGCCCCGTTCGGCGGCATCAAGGCGAGCGGCTTCGGCCGCGAAGGCGGCCCCGAAGGCATCTCGGAGTACCTGGAGACAAAATACGTCGGGATCGCGCCCTAGCTCGACTGTCCGGCGCCGAACCCTCGACGTAACCCCCGAGTTGTCAGACGCTGCGCGCGCCAGGGAC
>NZ_DATCNW010000368.1:0-1510 GCF_036565025.1 Pengzhenrongella sp. | reverse complement strand
CCGCACCTGGCCTGGTACACCGAGGAGAGCTACGACGAACTCAAGCGGCGCACGGTCGCCAACGTGGTGGACGTCTGCGCCGGCCGCGCACCGCGCAACATCGTGAACCCCGAGGTCCTCGGGGCGCCCGGACGCAACAGCCGCTGTGCGCCGTCGCTGGCCGTGGCCGGGAGTGCGCGATGACGGCCATGCGCGCCGCCGTCTGGAAGGCCACGGATCAGGTCGAGGTCACCGAGGTTCCGCGGCCCGACGTGCCGCCGGGCTGGGCGCTGGTCAAGATCGCGTACAACGGGATCTGCGGCACCGACCTGTCGATCCTGCACGGGAGACACCCGCGCGCGCAGGCGCCGCTGATCATGGGCCATGAGATGTCGGGCTGGGTCGAGGTGGCGGGGGCGACCGGGCCGCCCGCCGGGACCCTCGTGATCGTCGAACCGCTGATCAGCTGCGGTGCGTGCAAGGCGTGCCGCGACGGGCTCCCGCACGTGTGCCGCAACCTCGGCCTGTACGGCATCGACGCGCCCGGCGGCATGGCACAGTTCGTGGCTCTCCCGCCGCAGGTCCTGCACGCCGTGCCCGACGGCGTCGACCCGCGCACGGCGACCCTCGCCGAGCCGCTGGCTGTCGCGGTGCACGCCGTCGACCTGTCCGGCATGGCGCCGGGCGACGTCGTCGCGGTGTACGGCGCGGGCCCGATCGGGATCCTGACCGCCCTGGTCGCCCGGCACGCGGGGGCGTCGACCGTGGTGATCACCGAGCCGAGTCCGTGGCGCCGTGAGGTCGCCGCACGCCTCGGCTTCACGGTCGTCCCGGGGGACTCCACGATGGCCGCGACCCTCGAGCCGCTCACCGACGGCGAGGGCGCGGACACCACGTTCGACTCCGCCGCGCACCCGACTGTCGCCGCCGAGCTCACCGCGACCACCCGGGTGCGGGGACGGATCGTCGTCGTCGGGGTCTACAAGGCGCCCGCGGCGCTGGACCTGCAGGCCGTGTGCTTCAAGGAGCAGACGGTCGTCGGGGTCCGCGTCTACACCTCCGCGGACGTCGCCCGCGCGATCGAGTTGATCGCGACCGACGCGCTGGACCTGGGCCGGTTCCCGACGAAGGCCTTCGACCTGACCGACGTCGGCGCCGCGTTCGACGCCGCGACGTCCGGGCAGGACTGCCTCAAGGTCCTGCTCACCCCGCTGCCAGGAAAGGCCGACGTATGAGCGCGCCCTTCGACCTCACCGGCACGACGGCCGTCGTCACGGGCGGCGGTCGCGGCCTGGGGCTCGGCATCTCGATCGCTCTGCTTGAGGCCGGTGCGGACGTGATCGTGTTCGGGCGCAGCGCCCTGCCGGTCGAGCTGATCGGGCTCGCCGCGTCGCTCGGGCGCCGGGTGGACCTCGAGGTCCTCGACCTGGCCGACTCGGCCGCGATCGCCGCGACAGCCGCGAAGGTGCTCGCCACGCGCCGGGTGGACATCCTGGTGAACAACGCCGGGACCCAGGACCGCTACCCGGCG
>NZ_DATCNW010000367.1:0-25068 GCF_036565025.1 Pengzhenrongella sp. | reverse complement strand
CCGCTGCTCGCTGGGCTCGACCGGGCGTCGCCCGCCGAGGCCGATGGGACCCCCGCGGCCGACGCCGGTAGGCCGGCCGAGACCGAATCCGCGCTGCGCTCCGCGCTGACGGCGCTGCTCACGGCCGCACCGCAGGACCAGCGACGGATCGTCGAGGCGGTCGTCGCGAGCGCTCGAACCCGCAGCGCCGAGCGGGTCGAGTACGCCAGGGTCGGTGACCTCGCGCGGGACTACCCGGGCGACGTCGCCATCGTGGCGTCGCTGTTCCTCAACTATCTGCACCTCGTCCCCGGCGACGCGGTGTTCGTGGGCGCCGGAATGATCCACTCCTACGTCCGCGGGCTCGGCGTGGAGCTGATGGCGACCTCCGACAACGTGCTTCGCGCGGGCCTGACCGCCAAGCACGTCGACACCCGCGAGCTGCTGCACCTGGTGGACTTCGCCCCCGGCGAGCCGGCGCGGCTGGACCCGGTCGCCGTCGGCGGGGGTGCCCGCCGCTACACGCCCCCGGTCGAGGACTTCGCGCTGTGGGTCCTGGCGCCCGAACTCGCCGAGGACGGGGGGCCGGCCGTCACCGTGCCCGGACCGCCGTCGGGCGCGCGAATCGCGCTGTGCTGCGCCGGGCTGGCGAGCGTGACGAGTGCGTCCGAACATCTCGAGCTGCGACCCGGTCAGGCCGCCTTCATCCCGGCCGGCGACGGACCGATCGACGTCTCGGCGTCGGGCACGGTCGTCGTCGCCTGCCAACCGTGAAATCCCACCCCCGCCCCACCGCAAGGAAGCTGGTCAACGATGACCCGAAGATCACGATCCGCGATGCGCACGTACGCCTCGCTCGGGCTGGCAGTGGCGCTGCTGGCGCCAGTGGTGGCAGCGCTCCCAGCGGGTGCTGCCAGCCCCGGCGAAAGCCAAGCACCAGGCACCCTGACCAACCTGGCGCACCTTGACTTCCTCGGCGACACGGTCACGCCGCCGGCGCAGGTCGGCCACACGACCTACAAGCTCGACCAGGATCCGGCGCTCGGCGTGCTCTGGACCTACGCCGACGCGCGTGACGGCGGGACGTTCGCGCGGGTCGGCGGCGGCCCGCACAACACGGACAACAACACCTGGGGCCAGGGGTCCTACAACGTGGACGACATCGCCCGGGCGGCCGTGGTGTACCTGCGGCACTGGAAGCTCGACGGCGACGAGCACAGCCGCGACCGCGCCTACCAGCTGCTGCGCACGGTCACCTACATGCAGACCTCGACCGGCGCCAACGCGGGCAACGTCGCCCTGTGGATGCAGCCGGACGGCTCGCTCAACCTCAGCCCGACCCCCGTGGAGCTGCCGAACCCGAGCGACTCCGCGGAGTCGTACTGGCTCGCGCGCTCGGTGTGGGCGCTCGGCGAGGGCTACGCCGCGTTCGCGAAGTCCGACCCGAAGTTCGCGTCGTTCCTGAGCGACCGGATCGACCTTGCCGTGGGCGCGCTCGGACGCCAGTCGCTCGGCCGGTACGGGCAGTGGGACGTCGCCGACGGCGCGAAGGTGCCCAGCTGGTTGATCGTGAACGGTTCGGACGCGACGGCGGAGGCCGTCATCGGGCTGTCCGCGTACGCCCAGGCGGCCCCGCCGTCGCAGGCCCGCACCGGGCGCGTCCGGACGGCCGTCGCGAAGTACTCCGAGGGCATCGCCGCGATGTCCAGCGGGAACACGACCAGCTGGCCGTACGGCGCGATCCTGCCGTGGACCCATTCACAATCGATGTGGCACGCCTGGGCCTCTCAGATGCCCGCCGCCCTGGCGCATGCGTCGCAGGCCCTCGCCAAACCCGCCCTGCTGGGCGCCGCGGTGAAGGACTCGGCGGAATTCACGCCCTACCTGCTCACCGCGACCGGCCCGATCAACGGGTGGCTGCCCTCGCCGAGCGACACGACGCAGATCGCCTACGGCGTCGACTCGCGCGTGCAGTCCCTGCTCGCCGTTGCTGACGCGGCCGGCAAGCCTGGCTTCGACCAGCTCGCGGGCATCACGGCGTCCTGGTACTTCGGGGCGAACCGCGCCGGGGCCGCGATGTACGACCCGGCAACCGGCGTCACGTTCGACGGGCTGAACGCCGACGGGGTCGTCAACCACAACTCCGGCGCCGAGTCGACGATCCACGGGCTGCTCTCCATGCTCGCGCTCGACGCCCGGCCCGACGTCGCGGCGACCGCGCAGTCCGCGACGTCCCTGGTGGACCAGAACGGCGTGCAGGTCGTCGAGGGCGAGACGGCCGTTCCGCACGGGGACGCCCACGCCGTGACGGCGACGTCGGCCTGGACCGGCGAGTCGCTCTGGCGCGGCGGGGCGTTCCTCGAGCTCGGAGCCGGCGGGCGTGGCGACTGGACCGTCGCTGCGGCCGACCAGCCGCGAATCGTGCAGCCCGTCGTCGACCTGGTGCCCGACGCCAGCTCCGCGCGGCTCGACTGGACGACCGGCCGGGGATCGCTGGGCCGGGTCGATACCGGTGCCGGCGGTGCGCAGGGCGTCACGGACGCGCCGGGGGCGTTGCGGCCGGTCAGCCTGCCGCGCGAGCTGCCGGCCGGTGCGACGGCGCTGAGCGTCACCGCGGCGGCCGGATCGACGGTCCCGGGACGGGTGGACACGCTGCTGCTCAAGCCGCGGGTCTCCCACCTGGTGCTCGGCGGACCGAACGGCGGCACGGCGCTCGTGCAGAACGCCGGGTCGGCCACCGAGGTCACCCGGCTCACGCTGCCGGGGAGCGGAGCCGCCGAGCTGCGGTCCTACGACAGCTCCGGTCGCCTACGCCTGACGGTCAAGACGACCGGCGCCACGATCAAGGTCACCGTCCTGGCCGGCGGCTTCACGGTAGCCACCCGCTGACCGCTGACCCGCTGACCCGCTGACCCGAAAAACCCGCAACGTCCGAGCGTTGACGTCCTATAGGACGTCAACGCTCGGACGTTCCGGGGTTGCGGGGGGGCTACTTCTTGTAGCCGTTGTTGGCGGCCAGGTCGGCGTCGATCGCTTTGGCTGCCTTGGTGAGGGCGGTCTGGGGGTCGGCGCCGTCCATGACCCCCGCGATGGCCAGCGAGACGTTCGCGCTGATCGTCGGGTACGCCGGCGTCAGCGGGCGGGTCACCGAGATGCAGCCGGTCGTGATCGGGCCGGCGCCGCAGGTCTTGGACAGCTGCCGGCCGAAGCGCTCGAGCGCCCCGCCCTTGCCGTACAGGGTCGACGCCGCGAGCACGTCGGTGCGCCCGGGCACGGCTCCGTTGGCGGTGCTGGTGCGCTCGACCTGGGCACGGCTGAGCAGGTAGTTGACGAAGACGCCCGCCGCGGCGCTGTGGGCCGAGTCCGCGCCCACCGCCCAGGTCCACGAGCCCTGGCCCGTCTTGGTCCCCAAGCCGAAGTCGGGCAGCGGCAGGACGACCAGGTCGTCCTTGAGCGCAGCGGCGTAGTCCGGGTAGACCCAGTGGCCGACCCAGGAGAGCGCGGTCCGACCCGACGTGAAGGACTTGTCGTCGGTGTTCTTCTCGACGTACGTGCGCCACTGGCTCAGCTGGGTGATCGCGCGCACGCTGGCCGGCCCGTCCAGGACACCGCCGGCGATACCGGTCCGACGGTCGATCAGGTCACCCCCCGCGGACCAGATCGCCGGCGCGAACCCGTACGTCAGCCATTCCCCGCCGCCGTAGTTGTTCTTCAGGTCGAGCACCAGATGGTCGCTGTCGTGCTTCGCGAGCGCGGCCAGTGCCGCGGTGAACTGCGCCGTCGTCCAGCTGTCGTCGAGGGCGGTCGGGTACTTCACGCCGGCGGCGTCGAGCAGGCGCTTGTTGCCGTACAGACCCAGGCCGGAGTCGAAGGCCCCGGCTCCGACGAGTCGGCCGTCGACGGTCCCCTGTGCGATCAGCGAGGGCAGCAGTGCCGCGACCGTCTTTTTCGGCAGCACGGTGTTGAGGTCCACCAGGGTGCCCTGGTAGTTGAAGCTGGCCAATGTCGGGCCGTCGAGCTCGATGACGTCCGGCAGCGTTCCCGCCGCGACAGCCGACTGCAGCAGCCCGTTGTAGTCGCCCTCCTGGACCACGCGCAGCTTCACGTTCACGTGACCCTTCTGGGCGACGTTGAAGTCCTTGGCCTGCGCCTTGATGGTCTCCTGCTCGGCACCCGAACCCGAGTGCACCCAGGCGTCGATCGTCGTGGCGGGCACCACCTTGGGCAGCGCGGACGCGCACCCGGTGAGCAGGGCGGAGGCGGCGAGGAGGCCGGTCAGGAGGGCAGCTTGTGCCTGGACGCGTCGTCGGGTCCGCATGGCATTTCTCTCTCGGTGCTGGGTCAGTTGGTCACCGGTGCGTATCGGCGCACCGACGACGGAACTGAGCCGAATCGGCTCGCGATCGCACTGACCCAACCCGTCCGGACACTCAACAGGACCGGCTCCCCGCCGATGAAAAGGGCAACGAACGGAGGGGAGCGAGCATGCGCGGTCGCGCTATGCGTCTCACCTCCATCCTCGTCGCGGCGATGCTGGCGGCCGTCGGGCTCACCTCGGGATGGGCCGTGCTCTCGATCCGGTCCGCGGTGATCGAGATGGCCTCCGCCTCGGAGACGCTCCAGACGTACGCCCAGCTCCAGCGCGCCGTCGCCGGTGAGGCCTTTGCCGAAGCGAGCTACCGACGGGCTCCCGGGGTGGCGGCACGGGCGCGGATCGACACGGCGCTCCTCGAAGTGACCCGCGCGGTGGGGAGCGTGCGAGCTGTCGGTGGTGAGAAGGACCGGGCCGTGCTGTCCTACGTGACGCTGACGAACGCCCGGTACGTGGCCGAGCTCACCGAAGATCTGAACAACCCCCGGCGCCTGGGCGACGACCGCGTCGCGGGTCCGGCCCTCGACCTGATCCAGCGGCTGCTCGACGGCGCCATCGCCGGTCACCGAATCCAGGTGACGACGGCGCGCGACCGGCAGCTCGCCCTCACCCGGACCCTGATCGTGGTGTTCCCGCTGGTCATCGGGTCATCCTTCCTCGGCCTGGGCCTGTGCTGGCGCATCCTGCTGCGCGACCAGAGGCTGCTCAGCGCCACGGCCGCGAGTAACGAGCACGACTCCCTGCACGATGCCCTGACCGGGCTGGCGAACCGGCGGAAGTTCCACGGCGAGCTCGCCGTCGCCCTGGCCCGGACGGGGGCGGACACGACCACCGTGCTGTTCCTCGACCTGGACGGCTTCAAGGAGGTCAACGACAGCCTCGGGCACGATGCCGGCGACCAGCTGCTGGTCGCCGTCGGGCAGACGTTGACGGCCAGCGTCCGTGGCGACCTCGTCGCGCGTCTCGGCGGCGACGAGTTCGCGATCCTGCTCCAGCCGGGTACGCACCCCGAGGAGGTCGCCACGCGTATCCTCGCGGCCCTGACGATTCCGATCCCCCTCGAAGACCACGATCCGGTGACCGCCTCGGCCAGCATCGGCATCGCGAGTGCCCCGGCGGACGGCACCGAAGCCCGCGATCTGCTGCGCAGCGCCGACGCCGCGCTGTACTGCGCGAAGCAGGCCGGCAAGGGAGTGTGGTCCCGGGTGCAGCCCGCGATCCTCGGGGAGAATGCCCCGCGGTTCTCACAGCGCGACCCCATCGGGCGTGCGCGCACTGTTCCGCAGAGGTAACACCGGGCAACCGCCCCGGAAACACCCGTTTCCTAGCGTCTAGGGCACAGCACTCACCACCCCGCCGAGCCTGGAGACCCCGCGATGACCCCGCCTGAAACAATGTCCCCGTCAGACCCGGCCGGACCGGCCACCGTGACGCAGTCCGCGCCCGACACGTTCCTCGCCCCCGCGGGTCACCACCGCGCCGGCCGCTGGATCGACAACTGGGACCCCGAGGACAAGACCTTCTGGAACGACGGCGGGCGCCGCATCGCCCAGCGCAACCTGATCCCGTCGATCTTCGCGGAGTTCCTGGGCTTCGCGGTGTGGGCGTCCTGGAGCATCGTCGTCCCGCAGCTCGCCGCTGTCGGCTTCGTGCTCAGCGTCGACCAGCAGTTCTGGCTGATCGCCGTGCCCAGCCTCGTCGGGGCGACCCTGCGCCTGCCATACACCTTCGCGGTGCCGCTGTTCGGCGGGCGCAACTGGACCATTGTGAGTGCCCTGCTGCTCCTGCTCCCCGCGAGCGCGCTGGCCTTCGTGGTGTCCCGACCGGAGACGACGACATTCCCGATGCTCCTCGGCGTCGCCGCGCTCGCCGGCCTCGGCGGTGGCAACTTCGCCTCCTCGATGGCGAACATCTCCTTCTTCTATCCCGAGAAGGAGAAGGGCAAGGCGCTCGGCCTCAACGCGGCCGGCGGCAACCTCGGCACGGCCGCGGTCCAGTTCGCGGTCCCGCTGGTCATCGTCTCCGCCGCAGGCCTGCAGCTCGGGCGAGCCGGGCTGATGTTCATCCCGTTGATCGCCCTCGCAGCGTTCCTGGCGTGGAAGTTCATGGACAACCTCACCACGGCCAAGGCCGACTTCCGGGCGTTCGGGGCTGCCGTGCACAACCGGCACACCTGGATCATCTCGTTCCTGTACATCGGCACCTTCGGCTCGTTCATCGGGTACGCCGGCGCCTTCCCGACCCTGCTGAAGTCCCAGTTCCCGGAGGTCACGATCTCCATCGCGTTCGCCGGTGCGCTGGTCGGGTCCCTGGCCCGCCCGCTCGGCGGGATCATCGCGGACCGCTGGGGCGGCGCCCGGGTCACCATCGCGTCCTTCATCGTGATGGCGGCCGCCGCGAGCAGCGCCGTGATGGCCCTGCGCGAGGCCAGCTTCGGGCTGTTCCTCGGGTCCTTCCTGGTGCTCTTCGTGGCGACCGGCGCCGGCAACGGCGCGACCTACCGGATGATCCCCGCGGTCTTCCGGGTCGGGGCGACCACCCCGGAGCGCGCCGCGACAGCCCGCAAGGCCGCCGCGGGCTGCATCGGGATCGCGGGCGCGATCGGGGCGCTGGGCGGGTTCCTGATCCCCCGCGGGTTCGCCATCTCGACCACCGCCACCGGCACCCTCCAGCCCGCGCTGTGGGCGTACGTGGGGATGTACCTGGTGATGGCCGTCGTCACGTGGTCCGTGTACCGCCGCCGCGGCGCCGCCATGAGCACCGCGGGTATCTGAGTGACCGGCGGCATCGCGACGCACTGCCCGTACTGCGCGCTGCAGTGCGCGATGTCGCTGACCCCACCCGACGACGCGGCCCGCGCCGTGAGCGCACCGCTCACGGTCGCGGGCCGCGACTTCCCCACCAACCGCGGCGGCCTGTGCCAGAAGGGCTGGACCAGCGCCCAGGTGCTCGGCGCGCCGGACCGGCTCACCTCCCCGCTGCTGCGCGGGGCCGACGGCGAGCTGCACCCGGCCACCTGGGACGAGGCGCTCGACCACGTCGCGGACCGGCTCACCGCGCTGCGCGACGAGCACGGACCGGGCGCGGTCGCCGTGTTCGGCGGCGGTGGGCTCACGAACGAGAAGGCGTACGCGCTGGGCAAATTCGCCCGGGTCGTGCTGCGCACCCCGTTCATCGACTACAACGGCCGGTTCTGCATGGCGAGCGCGGCCGCGGGCGCCAACCGGGCGTTCGGCGTCGACCGCGGGCTGCCGTTCCCGCTCGCCGATCTCGGTGGGGCCGACGCGATCCTGCTGCTCGGCAGCAACGTGGCCGAGACGATGCCGCCGTCCTCCGCGCACCTCGCGGCGGCGCGCGCCGCCGGCGGGCTCGTCGTCGTCGACCCCCGGCACTCCTCGACCGCCGCCCTGACCGACGACGGCGCGGGCGTGCACCTGCAGGCCGTGCCCGGCACCGACCTCGTCGTGCTGCTCGCCCTGCTGCACGTGATCTGGGCCGAGGGCCTCGCGGACACCGCCTACCTGGCGATGAGGACCACGGGCGCCGACGACGTGCGGCGCAGCGTCGCCGCGTGGTGGCCCGAGCGCGCCGAGCAGGTGTGCGGCGTGCCGGCCGACGACCTGCGCCGGGTCGCCCGGCTGCTCGCCGCGGCCTCCCCCGCGGGCGGCGGGCACGGCGCGTTCGTGCTCACCGGGCGCGGCGCCGAGCAGAGCACGCAGGGCACCGCGACCGTCGGTGCCGCGATCAACCTCGCGCTCGCCCTGGGCCTCCCCGGACGCCTCGGCAGCGGCTACGGCGCGATCACCGGCCAGGGCAACGGCCAGGGCGGCCGCGAGCACGGACAGAAGTCCGACCAGCTGCCCGGCTACCGTAAGATCGACGACCCCGCCGCGCGCGCGCACGTCGCCGCGGTGTGGGGCGTCGACCCCGACGACCTGCCGGGCCCCGGCGTCCCCGCCGTCGAGCTGCTCCGCCGCCTCGGCACCCCGGACGGGCCGAAGGCGCTGCTCGTGCACGGTTCCAACCTGGTGGTCAGCGCACCCGACGCAGGCCGGGTCCGCGAGCGCCTGGCCTCACTCGACCTGCTCGTGGTCTGCGACCTGGTGCCGTCCGAGACCTCGCGCCTGGCCGACGTCGTCCTGCCCGTCACCCAGTGGGCCGAGGAAGAAGGCACCATGACCTCTCTCGAAGGGCGCGTGCTGCGCCGCCGCCGCGCGCTGACACCGCCGCCCGGGGTCCGCTCCGAGCTGGAGATCTTCCACGACCTCGCCGCGCGCCTCGGTGTCGACCGGGGCTTCCCGACCGACCCGGCCGAGGTGTTCGACGAGCTCGCGCGGGCCAGCGAGGGCGGGATCGCGGACTACAGCGGCCTGAGCCACGCCCGCCTCGACGCCGACGAGACCGGACTGTTCTGGCCGTGCCCCGCCGTGCCCGACGGCGCCGAGCCGCACCCCGGCACGCCGCGGCTGTTCGCGGACCGCTTCGGGACCCCGGACGGCCGGGCCCGGATGGTCGCCGCCGACCACCACGGCCCGTCGGACGACCTGCGCCCGGACGCGCCCGTATACCTGATCACCGGCCGGGTGCTCCAGCACTACCAGTCCGGCGCGCAGACCCGCCGCGTGCCCGCGCTGGCTCGTGCGCAGCCCGAGCCGTACGCCGAGATCCACCCGCTGCTCGCGGACCGGATCGGGGTCGAGAACGGCGACCTGGTGCAGATCACCTCCGCGCGCGGCACCGCGGTCGCCGTCGCGCACGTGACGGCGTCGATGCGCACCGACGCGGTCTTCATGCCGTTCCACTGGTCCGGGCCGGGCAGCGCGAACCTGCTCACCACCGACGCGACCGACCCGATCTCCGGGATGCCGGAGTTCAAGGTCTGCGCGGTCGACATCCGGGCGGCACTCGACGTGCCGGGCGGGCTGCGCGCCCCGCGGCAGGCGGTGGCCCGATGACCCGCGTCGTGGTGATCGGGAACGGGATGGTCGGTTCCCGGTTCGTGGACGAGCTGCTGCGCACCGACGAGCGCTTCGAGGTCACCGTCCTGGGCGCCGAGGAGTACGAGCCGTACAACAGGGTGCTGCTCAGCGAGGTCGTGGCCGGCAAGGTCGACGTCGCGTCGCTCACCCTGCCGCGCGTTGGCCTGCGCGGGGTCCAGGTCCTCTCGGGCGTCGTCGCGGCGTCCATCGACCGCTCCGAACGCACCATCACGAGCACCGACGGGCAGGAGTTCGGGTACGACGTGCTCGTGCTCGCGACCGGCGCGCGGGCCCGGGTGCCCGAGCTCGCGGGGCTCACCGCGGACGGCATCGCCGACGAGGACGCCACCGACGCCCTGCCGGCGGGCGTGCACGCGCTGCGCACCCTGGACGACGCCCGCGAGATCGTCGCCGCGACGGTCAACGCGCGGCGCGCCGTCGTGCTGGGTGCCGGCGTGCTCGGCCTGGAGGCCGCGTGCGGGCTCGCGCGGCGCGGGCTGAACGTCACCGTCGTGCACCGCGGCAGCCACGTCATGGACCGCCAGCTCGACACCGACGCGGCGGCTGCCGTCACCCACGGGCTGCGACGCCTGGGCATCGACCACCGGGTCGGTGCGGCGACCGAGGAGGTGCTCGTCTCGGGCGGGCGGCTGAGCGGCGTCCGCCTGGCCGACGGCGAGCGGCTGCCGGCAGACCTGCTGGTCCTCACCGCAGGCACGATCCCGCAGACGGGCCTCGCCGAACGGGCGGGGCTCGAGGTGGACCGGGGCGTCGTCGTCGGGGCGGACTGCGCGACCTCGGACCGGGCGGTCTATGCGATCGGCGACTGCGCGCAGCCGCCCGAGGGCGGCACCGGACTGATCGCGCAGGGCTGGGACCAGGCCCGACGCCTCGCCGGGCACCTGGCCGACGCGGGTTCCGTGGACCACGCGCACGACACACCGATGATGTACGGCACGGACGTCGTGCGGGTCAAGGCGCACGGGCTCGAGATCGTCGCGATGGGCGCGCGGATCCCGCCGCAGGGACCGCACGCCCCGCATCGCACGATCCGGCTCAGCGACCCGGCCATCGGCCGCCACGTCGAGATCGTGGTGTCCGACGGCGTCGTCGTCGGCGCGACCTGTGTCGGCGCGAGCGCGCTCGGCGCGGACCTGACCACGGCGTACACCCGGCGCACCCCGACGCCCGCGGACCCGGCCCAACTGCTGTTCAAACCGGTGCGAGGAGCCGCGACCTCGGCCGGCGCCGAGCCCTCCCCCACCCTCATGCCGGACCGCGCGACGGTCTGCCGCTGCAACGGCGTCACCAAGGGCGACCTGGTGACGAGCTGGCGCGGCGGCGCCCGGTCCCTGGACGCCATCGCGACCGCGACCCGCGCAACCACGGGCTGCGGAGGCTGCAAGGACTCGGTGTGCGGGCTGCTCGAGTGGCTCGAGCGCAGCGATCCGTCGAACGAGGGCGGCGAGGGTGCTGACGGCGGCACGAGTGGCACGGGTGGCACGGCGTCCGAGGGTTCGGGCTCGCCGAATCCGACCGACGCTCCCGCCACCATCCCCACCCCCGCCCGCAACAACTCCCTGGTCCCCTGACCTGACTGCTGCACCCTTGTCCCCTGGTCCCCTGGTCCCGACCCCTGCCCCCAACCGCGTCCACGCCCGCGAGTGCGGGGAATCGGCTGTCTAATAGCCGTTTCAGGCAGCCGATTCCCCGCACTCGCGTGCTCCAGTGGTCCTCAGGACCCTTGACGGGTGGGCGGATCGGGTTCGTGTGTTGACTTCCGCGGCGGCCTGGCGACATACTGCCGGAAGTCCTTGAAACGATTCATGCCGTCCGTTCAGGAGTCAGAACCATGACCAGCCCCGCAGCCACCGACCTCGTGGCCCGCTCGAACCGCCTCGGTGCCGATCCGAAGAACACCAACTTCGCGGGCGGCAACACGTCCGCGAAGGGCACCGAGACGGACCCGGTGACTGGTGAGGCAGTCGAGCTGCTCTGGGTGAAGGGATCCGGGGGCGACCTCGGCACGCTCACCGCCGCCGGCCTCGCGGTGCTCCGCCTGGACCGGCTGCGGGCGCTCGCCAAGGTCTATCCGGGCCTGGACCGCGAGGACGAGATGGTCGCCGCGTTCGACTACACGCTGCACGGCAAGGGCGGTGCGGCGCCCTCGATCGACACCGCGATGCACGGCCTCATCGACGCGGCGCACGTGGACCACCTGCACCCCGACTCCGGCATCGCGATCGCGACCGCAGCCGACGGCGAGGCGCTCACGACGACGATCTTCGGTGACCGCGTGCTCTGGGTCCCGTGGCGCCGGCCTGGCTTCCAGCTGGGCCTGGACATCGCCGCGCTGAAGGACGCGAACCCGTCCGCGATCGGCTGCATCCTCGGCGGCCACGGCATCACCGCATGGGGCGCCACGAGCGAGGAGTCCGAGGCCAACTCGCTGTGGATCATCGATACGGCCGCCGCCTACCTCGCCGCGAACTCCAGGCCCGAGCCGTTCGGCGCCGCGCTCCCGGGCTACGGCCCGCTCCCGCAGACCGAGCGCCGCGCGAAGGCCGCCGCCCTCGCACCGACGATCCGCGGCCTCGTCTCCACGGACCGCGCCCAGGTCGGCCACTTCATCGACGCGCCCGAGGTGCTGGACTTCCTGTTCCGCGCCGAGCACCCGCGCCTGGCCGCGCTCGGCACGAGCTGCCCGGACCACTTCCTGCGCACCAAGGTCAAGCCACTCGTGCTCGACCTGCCCGGCGACGCGCCCGTCGCCGAGACGATCGACCGCCTGGTCGAGCTGCACGCCACCTACCGGTCCGAGTACCGGGCGTACTACGACCGCAACGCCGGCGCGGACTCCCCCGCGATCCGCGGCGCCGACCCGCTGATCGTCCTGGTGCCCGGCGTGGGCATGTTCAGCTACGGCGCGACCAAGCAGACCGCGCGCGTCGCCGGCGAGTTCTACCTCAACGCGATCAATGTGATGCGCGGCGCCGAGGGCGTCAGCACCTACGCGCCGATCGACGAGGCGGAGAAGTTCCGCATCGAGTACTGGGCGCTGGAGGAGGCGAAGCTCGCCCGCTTGCCCAGGCCGAAGCCGCTCGCGACCCGGATCGCGCTGGTGACCGGGGCGGCGTCGGGCATCGGCAAGGCGATCGCCACCCGGCTCGCGGCCGAGGGCGCGTGCGTCGTGATCGCCGACCTCGACCTCGCCAAGGCGCAAGCCGCCGCGGCCGAGATCGGCACGGCCGACGTCGCCATCGGCATCCAGGCGAACGTCACCGACGAGGCCCAGGTGCAGGGTGCGGTCGACACCGCCGTGCTCGCGTTCGGCGGCCTGGACCTGGTGGTGAACAACGCGGGGCTGTCCCTGAGCAAGTCCCTGCTCGAGACGACCGTCGCCGACTGGGACCTGCAGCACGACGTGATGGCCAAGGGCTCCTTCCTGATCTCCCGGGCCGCGGCCCGCGTGCTGATCGCCCAGAAGCTCGGCGGCGACATCGTCTACATCTCCTCGAAGAACTCCGTCTTCGCCGGGCCGAACAACATCGCGTACTCCGCGACCAAGGCCGACCAGGCCCACCAGGTGCGGCTGCTCGCCGCCGAGCTCGGCGAGCACGGCGTGAAGGTCAACGGCATCAACCCCGACGGCGTCGTGCGCGGCTCGGGCATCTTCGCCGGCGGCTGGGGCGCCAAGCGCGCCGCGGTGTACGGCGTCGCCGAGGAGGACCTCGGCACCTACTACGCCCAGCGCACCCTGCTCAAGCGCGAGGTCCTCCCCGAGAACGTCGCCAACGCCGTCTTCGTCCTGTGCTCCGCAGACCTGTCCCACACCACCGGCCTGCACATCCCCGTCGACGCCGGCGTAGCCGCAGCCTTCCTCCGCTGACCAACCGTCAGACCGAGCGCGCTCCCTGGGGCGCGCTCGGTCTGACACATCCTCGGGCCAGCACGTTGTCAGACCCCGCGCGGTCCCTGGGGCGCGCTGCGTCTGACAGTTCGGTCTCTTCGTGACCATGGAACGGCAGGGGTTTCGCGCCGAGGATCACACGGGGAGGCGAGGGACGACGACCTCCCCGGTGGCCCTGCCCTCCGTGTCCAGCAGCCAGCCCACCCGCTTGGGGTAGTTCAGGGCGATGGTGCTCTCCACCAGCGCGATGGCCGGAACACGCTCCGCGATGGCGAGCTCGGACGCCATCACGTCGGCGACCGACCGCAGCCACATCACGAAGGTGAAGTTCGTCGTGCCGGTGGTGGAGGCGCAGAGCCGGAGGTTGCGGAAGGTCAGGAGCGCCTCGGCGGCATTCTCATGCTGCCCCGCCGGCACGTTGGCGAACCACTGGCAGCTGACCGGATAGCCGGAGTAGTGCTGCGCCATCTCGCAACGGAAAGAAACCAGGTCACTGGCCAGAATGTTGTTCAGCCGCCGGCTGGCGGTCGTGGGGTGAACCCCGATCTCCTTGGCGATGTCGGCCGCGCTCGCCCGCCCGTCGCGCATCAGGATCCGCACCACGTCCCAGTACTCCGCGGGCCACGACGCCGCAGACTGCGACGTGCGCGGCCGGAGCGCTTCGAGATCGGCCTGCTGCCTCTTGTCGAGAACGTTCAGGCGCCAACGATGACCCTCCGCATGAAGTCGCGTGCACATGGACGCCTGGTACTTGGTGACTCCCGCGATTCCGGCGAGCCGGGGAACGACGGTCTGCCCCAGGACAGCGAGCGAGGACGTCTGGACGATCAGCATCAGGTCGCGATTTCGGGCCGACTCCACCACCGAGACAACTTCAGGCATGGCGCATACCGAATCGATGACGGCTGAGCGCCGATCGAGGGTGCATTCGATATCGAAGAAGGAAAGAGACAACTCCATGCCCGGGCTGATCGGGTTGGCTGTCACCCAAGCGAGGCCCGACTGACGAAGGCGATCCCATCGCGTGGCCAACGTCGTCGGGTGGGACCCCAGGATCTCGGCGGCATCGGTCCAGCTCACCCGCGGCGCGATCTGGAGTGCGTGAATCAGCGCAAGATTCTCTTCGGAGACCTCCATCCGACCTCACCTCCTGCAGCAAATTTCAGTCTGTGAACCGTAGCACGCACGTTTCCGCGAACATTGAAGCCCGTTCGCATGCGAGACGCACACTGTGTCACCGCCGTTCGAAAGTTCAACGAAGGAGGATCCGTGTCCGTACTCGAGGACGCCCGTGGAATTTCGGCCGAGCTCAGCCGGTTTCGACACGACCTGCACAGGGAGCCAGAAATTGGTCTCCACCTGCCCCGCACCCAGGAGAAGATCCTGGGCAATCTTGATGATCTCCCGCTCGAGATCACACTCGGGAAGAACACCACCTCGGTCGGGGCCGTCCTGCGGGGCGACCGCCATGATCCGTTGCAGGGCGGCCGGCCCGTGGTCCTGTTGCGGGCCGACATGGACGCCCTGCCCGTGCAGGAACGCACCGGTGTGGATTTCACGTCCCGCTTCGACGGGGCCATGCATGCGTGCGGTCACGATCTGCACACGGCGATGCTGGCCGGCGCGGCGCGCTTGCTGACGGAGCGTCGGCACCGCCTCGCGGGGGATGTCGTGTTCATGTTCCAGCCGGGGGAAGAGGGCTGCAATGGCGCCGGAATCATGCTTGACGAGGGCATTCTCGACCTTGCCGGAAGGCGCACCGACGCGGCGTACGGCATACACGTCTTTGCCGGCTTGACCGAGCACGGACGTTTCCTGACGAAACCCGGAATCATGATGTCCGCCGCGGACACCCTCATCGTCACGGTCCAAGGGGCCGGCGGCCACGGTTCCGCTCCGCACACCGCGAAAGACCCGGTCACCGTCGTCGCCGAGATGATCACGGCATTGCAGATCGCCGTCACCCGGCAGTTCGACGTCTTCGATCCGATTGTCATCAGCGTGGGCCTGCTGCGTGCCGGCTCCGCGTCGAACATCATCTCCGACACCGCCTATTTCGAGGCCACGGTCAGAACCTTCTCGACCGCCTCTCGCGAACGCATCCGGGAGGCTGCTCCACGCCTCCTGTCCAACATCGCGGCCGCTCATGGAGTCGAGGTGGATGTCGAGTACCGCGACCGAAACCCGGCAACGGTCAACGATGCCGACGAGGCATTCTTCGCCGAGGGCATCGTCGCCGAGCTCTTCGGACAGGACCGAAGCGTGCGCCTGACGCAGCCAATCAGCGCATCCGAGGACTTCTCCCGGGTGCTCGACGCCGTGCCGGGCACCTTCATCGGCCTCGGTGCGGTGGCCCCGGGCTCCGATCCTTCGACGACGCCCTTCAACCACTCACCCTTCGCGACGTTCGATGATCGGGTGCTCGCCGACGGCGCGGCGCTCTACGCGGAACTCGCTGAGGTCCGCCTCGCACAGCTAGCGACGAACAGCCGAACCGGTCGACCCAGCCACGAAGACTCACGAGCGAAAGTGGAACGATGAACCCGAGCACAGCCGTCACCACTCGCCCGGCACCTTCCCCTGAGCAACGCCGCCAGAACCGGCGCGCCCTGCTCGGCGCGGGCGTCGGGAATGCCCTGGAATGGTACGACTGGAACGTCTACGCGTCGTTCACGGTCTTCCTCGCATCCCAGCTCTTCAACAACGCCGACCCGACCTCGGCAATCCTGTCGGTCCTGGCAATTTTTGCTGTCGGCTTCGTCGCACGCCCGTTCGGCGGCCTGGTGTTCGGTTGGATAGCCGACCGCCGGGGCCGCAAGTTCTCGATGGTGCTCGCCGTCGGCCTCGCCTCTCTCGGCAGCCTGCTGATCGCCGTCGCCCCGACGTTCGAAACCGCGGGGATTCTCGCCTCGGTGATTCTCCTGAGCGCGCGGCTGATTCAGGGACTGGCGCATGGCGGGGAGCTGCCGTCCGCGCAGACCTACCTCTCGGAGGCCGCACCCAGACACAAGCGCGGCCTGTGGTCCAGCCTGATCTACATCTCCGGTACCTGCGGAATCCTCTTCGGTCAGCTGCTCGGCGCCGTGCTGACCTCGACGCTCTCCGAGGAAGCCATGAACTCCTACGGCTGGCGCATCCCGTTCCTGGTGGGGGCGGTCCTGGGGCTCTTCGCCTTCTACATTCGCCGACGGATGGCCGAGTCCGAGATCTATGAGCAGACGGCGTCCGAGGGAAAGACCCGCGAGCGGCTTTGGCCGCAGCTCGTCAAGTACCGCAGGTCCGCACTCCAGGTCGTAGGGATGACGCTGGGCATCACGGTCGCCTATTACGTCTGGGCAGTCAGTGCGGCGTCCTATGCGGCCACACATCTGGGGATCGATCCCCAGGAGGCTCTCTGGTCGGGTGTCGTCGGGAGCCTGGTATTCATCGTGGCCCTTCCGCTGTGGGGTGCGCTCTCCGACAAGATCGGCCGCAGACCCGTCCTCCTGGTCGGCACGGTGGGCACGGGGCTGCTCTTCCTCCCCATGACCTCGCTCATGCGGGACGGCACCTGGTTCGTGCTCTCGCTGGGCATCATGCTGATCTTCTTGGCCGCCTTTCTCTCCATCAGTCCGGCCGTCTACTCGGAAATATTTCCCACGAGTGTCCGCACGATCGGGGTCGGCGTCCCCTACGCCCTCTGCGTCGCTCTGTTCGGCGGGACGGCGCCCTACCTTCAGACCTGGATGGCGACGACGTCGGGGGGCCAGAATCTCTTTCCCATCTACACGGTCGTCCTGTTGGCCGTCTCCACGCTGGCGGTTCTCACGCTGCCGGAGACCAGGGCGCGGGACCTCGGCGTAGAGCCGTCGAGCAGGTCGCGCGAGCTCTGACCGCAGCAGTCAGCGATGCCCTGCGCCCCGGTCCTGACCACGATCCGGTCGGGCTCGGGGCGCGGTTCTCGCTGGTCAGGACCTCGCCGCAGGGCTCGCCGATGGGCTGGTGACGACCCGGAACACCGGGAACTGGTCCGCGATCTGCTCGAAGTCGGCCAGCGGAGCGCGCCTGTCGACCGGCACGTGCGGCCTGGCCCCCGGCGCGAGGGCCAGGTACCGGCGCAGGATCGGCGCGCAGAGGTTCGGATCGACCTCCTCAAGGAGCACGTCCTGCCGGTTCCCGCGCCGGAGCACCGCTCGGCCGTCGGCCGCGCGCACGTTCTGGACCCAGTTCGCGTGGTTCCCGAGCATCGAGACCAGGTAGCGCTCGCCCTCGAAGTCGGCGAGCACCATCGGGAAGGAGAACACGCGGCCGCTCCGCCGACCAGGAACCTCCAGCGTCACCGCGCGTGCGGGCGAGAGCAGGCCGGACGCAAAATGGATCGCCGAGACGCGGTTCATCGCCCGCGCGATCGTCCCCGGTCGGCCGGTGCGATACAACCAACGCTGCCTCGCCGCGAACCACCGTCGCCGGATTCTTCGTCCCTGCTCACTCGGCTCGACGCTCACGATTCTGACCCTAGGCCCGCGCAGCGCGCCGGACCCGCCCTTTCGTCCCAGCCACCGGGCCGACGGCGAGTTCGCCGTTTTCAGTCGAGGTCGCCCGTTTCGATCGACGAACTCACGTCCGAACCGGCGAACTCGCGGCGGGTGGAGGCTGTGGCGCCGCCCCGACCAGGCCCGCGCCCGCGGCGCCGATCAGCCATGGACCGACGCGAGACCGCACCGAGCTGCGTGGCGATCGGGTCAGACCTGCAGCAGTCTTCGCGTGCGGGAATCGGCGACTCGCTCGTTGCGGCGCATGGTCATTGCGCGCCGCTGAGGCGGTCCCGCACCTGCGCACGGTCGACGCCCAGGGCATCGAGCAGGTCCGCGGCCGGGTCCGGGTGCTGCCGGGACAGCAGCACGAGCAGCACGTGGCGAACCCCCAACCGCTCACCATTCGCCTCCTCTCGGAGCGAGGTGAACGCGGCCCGCGCGGCGGGCGTCAGCCGGAGCCGCTCGCCCGCGCGTCCGGGGAGCACCGGCCCGTGGAACGTCGTGTCGATGCCCACCGAGGCCAGCGCCACGCCGTCGAGCGCCTCCAGAGCGGCGCGCGCTTCGGCCAGGGGCACACGCAGGGCCCGAGCGACATCGGACTCCGGGTCGACGAGCAAGGCCAGCAGGACGTGCTCGGTGCCCACTCGACGGTCCCCACGCCGCCGGGCCTCGGCGGTTGCGTCGAGGTACACCTGGCCCAGACCGAACCGCTGCTTCGTACTGAACATCGCGCTGCTCACTTTCCGTATCGCGCGTGGACCGACTGCCGGGTGATGCCGAGCGCATCGCCGATCTGCTGCCAGGCCCAGGCCTGGCGCCGGGCGACGGCAACCTGATTCGCCTCGACCTGCTCCGCGAGCCGGCGCAGCGCCAGGACCGCGCGGAAACCGATCGCAGGGTCGTCGGACGCCAGCGCGGCGGAGAGCTGATCGGAATCCATGCTGTCAGTCTAAACTGACACAGTACGAATCTGTCAAGTCAAACTGACAGACGTTCGCGAGTGCGCGACTTTGGCTGTTGAAATCGTCCGATCAGCAGCCAATATCGCGCACTCGCGAGCGTAACCGGGGAGTCGACGGAGTTCCGGCTCAGGCCTGGCTGGCGATCTGAATGAGGTTCCCGCACGTGTCGTCGAAGACCGCGGTGGTCACCGGCCCCATCGCGAGCGCCTGCTGGGTGAAGACGACGCCCAGGGCCTTGAGCCGGTCGACCTCGCCACGCACGTCGTCGACCGCGAAGGAGGTGAACGGGATCCCGTCCGCGACCAGCGCCTCCCTGAAGGGGCCGACGGCGGGATGATCGGACGGCTCCAGGACCAGCTCGACGCCGTCCGGCTCGGCGGGCGAGACGACCGTCAGCCAGCGGTGCTCGCCGAGCGGGATCTCCCGCTTCTTCACGAACCCGAGCGCGCCGGTGTAGAACGCCAGCGCCTTGTCCTGGTCGTCGACGAACACGCTGGTCAGATTGATTCTCATGGTGGTCCTTCTCTCGGGTCGATCGGCCATCGTTCGACGACGGCGCGCAGCGGGGTGGTGTCGAGGTCGTGGAACTTGTATCGGCCGACGCGGCGGGTACGCACCAGCCCTGCCGACTCGAGCACGTCGAGGTGCTGGGAGATCGCCTGCCGCGACGAGCCGAGACCGTGCTTGGTCGCGAGCCGCGCGCACAGCTCGAACAGGGTCTGACCGCTTCGTTCCGCGAGCTCGTCGAGGATGACGCGTCGCGTCGGATCGGCCAGAGCCTTGAACACGTCACCCACCGCTCGACCATAGGCAAGTGGTTACTTGCACGTCAAGAGTCTGAAGACGAATCCGCTCATCCCCGAGATCGAGAGCCTGTGCCGATCCGGAGCCTCAGACCGCTCCGCCGGTCCACCGGTACTCGACCTCCGGCCGCCCGGTGGCCCCGTACCGCGACCGCCGCACGCACAGCGCGGAGTCGGCCAGGTGCTCGAGGTACCGGCGCGCGGTCACCCGCGACGCCCCGACGACGGCGGCGACCTCCGCGGACGACATCGCCGCCGCGGAGGGCCGCAGCACCGCGACGACGGCGTCCAGCGACTCCCGGCTCATCCCCTTGGGCAGGCTCGTGGGATCGGCGCCGCGCAGCGTGGCGAGCATCCGGTCGACCTCGTGCTGCCCGGTCGCCACGTCCCCGGCGAGCTGGTCGCGGTACGCGGCGTACCGCTCGAGCTTGTCGCGCAGCGCGGCGAACGTGAACGGCTTGAGCAGGTACTGCACGACGCCCTGTGACACCGCGGCCCGCACCACCTCCAGGTCGCGGGCCGAGGTGACCGCGATGACGTCGGCGCGGTGCCCGGCCGCGCGCATCGCCCGCACGATGTCCAGTCCGTGCATCCCCGGCAGGTGCATGTCGAGCAGCAGCAGGTCGATCGCGGAGGCCGGGTCGGCCAGGGCTCGGATCGCCGCTGCGCCGTCGAGTGCGACGCCGCGCACCACGAAGCCCTGGACCCGCTCGACGTAGGCGCGGTGCGCTTCGGCGGCGATCGGCTCGTCCTCGACGACCAGCACGCCGATCTCGCGGCCCGCGCTCGGTTGACTCACTGGGCGACCTCCACAGCGAGCGGCAGCCGGACCGTGAACACGGCGCCGGGGTACTCCCCCGCGCCGTCCCGGCCGACCTCGACCGTCCCGCTGTGCCGGTGCGCGGCCTGGCCGACCAGCGCGAGCCCCAGACCGTGCCCGACGAGGCCACGGTCCGGCTTGGTCGACCAGCCGCGCGTGAACGCATTCGCGGCGGTCTCGTCGTCGAGCCCGGGGCCGGTGTCGGCGACCTGGAGCACGAGGGTGCTCGCGATCCCGCCGCCGTCGGACGCGGCGTCCTCGACCCAGCCGCTGAACCGCACCCCGCGCGGGCCGGGCGCGGACGCGGCCGCGTCGATCGCGTTGTCGAGCAGGTTCCCCACGACCGTGACCAGGTCGCGGGCCGCGATCACACCCTCGGGGACCGAGCTGGTCGGGTCGACCTCGAGGTCGACGCCGCGCTCGTTGGCCTCGGCGGCCTTGCCGAGCAGCAGCGCGGCGAGGACGGGCTCGTCGACGGCGCCGACGACGAGGTCGGTGAGCTTCTGGGCGGCCGCGAGCTCAGCCGTGGCGAACGTCAGCGCCTGGTCGGTGTGCCCCAGCTCGATCAGGCTGATCACGCTGTGCAGCCGGTTCGCGGCCTCGTGCGCCTGCGAGCGCAGGGCCTCGGCCAGCCCGCGCGCGGAGTCGAGCTCGCCGGTGAGCGCCTGCAGGTCGGTGTGGTCGCGCAGCGTGAGCACGGTGCCGAGCTCGCGCCCCTCCCACTGGGCGGGCGCCTGGTTGACGACGACGACCCGGTTCCAGGTCAGGTGGATCGCGTCGTCGACGCGCTGGCCGCCGACGAGCGCCGCCGCCATCGGCGCGGGCAGCCCGAGCTCGTCCAGCCGGCGCCCGGAGGCGTCGACGGGCAGATCGAGCAGCCGGCGGGCCTCGTCGTTGGCCAGCACGAGGCGGCCCTGGGTGTCGAGCAGGATCAGTCCTTCGCGCACCGCGTGCAGCACGGCGTCGTAGAACTCGTACATCCGGCCCAGCTCGTCCGGCCCGAGGCCGTGGGTCTGGCGGCGCAGCCGGCGCGCCACCAGCACGGCGCCACTCGCGGCAAGCAGGAGGGCGACGACCGCCGCCCCCAGCAATCGCGGCACCTGCTGGGCGAGGTCGCGCGAGATGGCGTCCCGGGTGACCCCGACGGCGACCAGGCCGAGCACCGGACCGCCGTCGGCCCGCACCGGTACGACGGCGCGCTCGGACGGGCCGAGCGTGCCCGCGTAGGTCTCGAGCACCACCCCGCCCGCGAGCGCGGGTGCGATGTGGCCGATGAACTTCTTGCCGATCTGGGCGGGCGTCGGGTGGGAGTAGCGCGTGCCGTCGGTCCCCATCACGACGACGAAGTCGGTCCCGGTGTCGAGGCGGACCTGCTCGGCATAGGGCTGCAGGACGGCGGACGGGTCCGGCGAGACCAGCGCGGAGCGGACCTCCGGGGCGTCGGCGACGCTGCGGGCGATGGCGAGCACGCGGTCCCGGGTGGAGTCCTGGCTGCTCTCGCGGGCCTGCAGGTACGCTGCCGCGCCGCCGGCCAGCACCACCACCGCCACGACTACCACCTGGAGCGCGAAAAGCTGCGCAGCCATGCTCCAGGTCCGGGGGTTCATGCGCCTGTGCATGGCACCAGTCTGCCCCGGACCGGGGGCACCTCGTGAACGCAATGAACGCAATGGTGACTTCGATCACAAAGCACGACAACCTCATGGAGATTTCGCTGCCAACCCCAGGAGGAACCCTGATGTCCAGCTCAACCGCAGCGTCGCGGCCGTCCACGCCGGCCGGCTCCCCGCCGCCGGCGTCGTCGCGCAAGCGCGACAAGACCCATTTCCTGTACATCGCCGTGATCGCCGCGGTGATCCTCGGCATCATCGTCGGCTTCGCCTTCCCCGGGAAGGACGGCTTCGCCGTCCAGCTCGCGCCGGTCGGCAAGGGCTTCGTGAGCCTCATCAAGATGATGATCACGCCGATCATCTTCTGCACCATCGTGCTCGGGATCGGCTCGGTCCGGAACGCGGCCAGCGTCGGCAAGGTCGGCGGACTGGCCCTGGGCTACTTCACCGTGATGTCGACGTTCGCGCTCGCGATCGGCCTCGTCGTGGGCAACCTGGTCAAGCCCGGCGCGGGGCTCGACCTCACCGCCGCCGTCGCCAAGACCGGCCACGCACAGGTCGTCGGCGGGGCCGAGTCGGCACCCGATTTCCTGCTCGGACTCATTCCGAACACGATGATCTCGGCGCTGACCGAGGGCAAGGTGCTGCAGACCCTGGTCGTCGCGCTGCTCGTCGGTTTCGCGCTGCAGTCCATGGGCACCAAGGGTGTCCCGGTGCTGCAGGGCGTCGCCGCCCTGCAGAAGGTCGTCTTCAAGGTCCTCGCGATGATCATGTGGGTGGCCCCGGTCGGCGCGTTCGGCGCCATCGCCGCCGTCGTCGGCGCGACCGGCACGGACGCGCTGATCAGCCTCGGCAAGGTGATGCTGGGCTTCTACGTCACATGCGCGCTGTTCATCGTGGTCGTGCTCGGCACGATCCTGCGCATCTCGACCGGCATCTCGATCTTCAAGCTGCTCAAGTACCTGGGCCGGGAGATCCTGCTCATCGTCTCGACGTCGTCGTCCGAGACGGCGCTGCCGCGGCTGATGGGCAAGATGGAGCACCTCGGCGTCTCACGCCCGGTGGTCGGCGTCGTGGTCCCGACGGGCTACTCGTTCAACCTCGACGGCACCGCGATCTACCTCACGATGGCGTCGCTGTTCGTCGCCGAGGCGATGAACAAGCCGCTCGCCCTCGGCGAGCAGATCTCCCTGCTGCTCTTCATGATCATCGCCTCCAAGGGCGCCGCCGGGGTCACCGGCGCGGGCCTGGCCACGCTGGCCGGCGGGCTCCAGTCCCACCGTCCCGAGCTGCTCGACGGCGTCGGGCTCATCGTGGGGATCGACCGGTTCATGAGCGAGGCACGCGCGGTCACCAACTTCACCGGCAACGCGGTCGCGACCGTACTGGTCGGCAGCTGGACCAACCAGCTCGACAAGGTGCAGGTCGCGAAGGTGCTCAGCGGGCAGGCACCGTTCGACGAGGAAGCGTTCGCGACCGGTGACGACCACAACGGTGGAGCCTGGGACGAGGCGCCGGCGCAGGACGCCGCCGCCCTGGTGCCGGCCGGGAAGAGCTGACACCCACCACGCACGACGCACGACGCACCACGCACCACGCACCACGCACGACGCACCACGGCAGGTGGCCGGCCGAGCCACCACCCCGCGTAACGTCCGAGCGCTGACGTCCTATAGGACGTCAGCGCTCGGACGTTGCGTTGCGTAACGGGGGGTGCGGGGATCCGCCGTGTCATCCCTCGTCCCGCAGGAGGGTTGCGACGAGCGCTCGAGCTCCGCGCTACTGGATGGATCGGCCGTAGTGCGCGATCTTGTCGTCCAGAACCATCAGCGCCGCGTCGGTTTGGCGTCGGCGTTCGAGCAGCTCGTCGCGCCGTCGCTGGAGGAACGCGACCCTGTCGTCCGCGCCGTGCTCGGATCGCAGCAGCTCGGTGAAGCGACGCAGGTCCGCGATGCCGAGCCCCGCGTCCCGCGTCCCGCGTCCCGCGTCCCGCAGGCAGGAGACGATGCCGATCCACGCGAGGTCGTCCTCGGAGTACCGCCGTTGGCCGCTCGACATGCGTCGCACCGGCCCGATGAGCCCTTCGTGCTCGTAGTAGCGCAGGGTGTCCAGCGACAACCCCGTCCGGTCCGCCGCCGACGCCGGTGTGTGGGCGTGGGTCTCGTCTACTGCCACGGTCTCAACTCATCTCGTTCAAGCGAGCCCACTGCTCGCCGTCCAGCCGCAGCTCGGCCGCAGCCATCGCCTCGCCCAGCTGTTCAACGCTGCTTACTCCCACGATGGGGGAGATTGCCTCCTGCATCAACCACGCCAGCACGACCTGATTGCGCGTCGACCCCGTCTCGTTCGCGATGTCGGACAGCACCTTGAGCCGTCGTTCGGTCCCGGGATGGTCATACGCCTCCGGCAAGGGGCGGTCGGCACGTGCGTACGCACCATTGAGCAACGGCGTGTACGCCCACATCGCGAGTCCAGGTTCTGTCGTGACGTAGTCGATGGCCTCCTGAGAAACGAGCACATGGCCTTGATCCGGCAACGCCGCGCCAGGCCGGGGTGACACGAAGGAATGGCGGAGCTGGAGAGCTGTCCAGCCTTCGACCCCCAGGTCCCGCGCCAGCGCGCGAGCCCGCTCGACCCGCCAGACCGCGTGGTTCGAGGCACCCAGCCGCTTCGCGACAGGGTCCGGGACTCGAGTCACATACTCGGCCTTAATCACCCAGGGCGTCGTCGACCGGCTCGATGCCCTCGTGCCCGGACGGTGACCCGGGATCGACTGGTGCGAGGGCCGGCGGACTCACCGTGGACCCGTCGACGGGCTGGGTGTAGCGCTGGGTGTAGCCAAAGTGCACCGGGGGTGCACGCTCGATACACCCAGCGCTACACCCACAACCGCAGTTCGGTCCCGAGCTCGCAGCACTCCATGCTCGCGAGTCCTCGCGAGGGTCGACGTCGGTCAGCGGGTGTGGGTCGGCGCCGATCTGTCAAGGGCCATGGGGATCTGCCCAGAGGCGGTCTTAAACCCTGCCCAGTGACGGTCACGAAAACTGCCCGGTGATGGCCATGAGATCTGCCCACTGCTGACCATCACCGGCCGGCTCGTCAGCTCAACGGACTCACCC
>NZ_DATCNW010000366.1:0-10380 GCF_036565025.1 Pengzhenrongella sp. | reverse complement strand
ACGGCTTCGCAGTCGACGCGCCCCTCGACGGTGAGTCGGTCGCGCCGTACGACGGCGGACGCTACGGACGCGTCGTCGTCTCGCACGTCGACCTGAACGACGACGTCGTCGAGGGCCTCGCCGCGCTCGACCTGCCGGCCTTCTCGGTGCAGTACCACCCGGAGGCTGCCGCGGGCCCGCACGACGCCGCGTACCTCTTCGACCGCTTCGTTGACCTGATGACCAGCCAGGCTCCGCTGAAAACAGCTCCGATCACCACGAAGGACCGGCCCTGATGCCCCGCCGCACCGACATCTCCAGCGTCCTCGTGATCGGCTCCGGGCCGATCGTCATCGGCCAGGCCGCGGAGTTCGACTACTCCGGGACCCAGGCATGCCGCGTCCTGCGCGACGAGGGCCTGCGGGTGATCCTGGTCAACTCCAACCCGGCCACGATCATGACCGACCCGGAGTTCGCCGACGCGACCTACGTCGAGCCGATCACCACCGAGGTCCTCACCTCGATCATCGCCAAGGAGCGCCCCGACGCGTTGCTGCCGACCCTCGGCGGGCAGACCGCGCTGAACGCTGCCATCGCGCTGGACGAGGCCGGGGTCCTCGCCGAGTACGGCGTCGAGCTGATCGGCGCCAACATCGAGTCGATCCACCTCGCCGAGGACCGTCAGCTGTTCAAGGGCGTGGTGACCCGCTGCGGCGCCGAGTCGGCGCGCTCGGTCATCGCGCACACGCTCGAGGAGTGCCTCGCGGCCGCGGTCGAGCTGAGCTACCCCGTCGTCGTGCGCCCGTCGTTCACGATGGGCGGGCTCGGCTCGGGCATCGCGTACGACGAGGACCAGCTGCGCCAGATCGCCGGCCAGGGCCTGCACTACTCGCCGACCACCGAGGTCCTCATGGAGGAGTCCATCCTCGGCTGGAAGGAGTACGAGCTCGAGCTCATGCGCGACAAGGCCGACAACGTCGTGGTCGTCTGCTCGATCGAGAACGTCGACCCGGTCGGCGTGCACACCGGGGACTCGGTCACGGTCGCGCCCGCGCTGACCCTGACCGACCGCGAGTTCCAGCGGCTGCGGGACATCGGCATCGCCGTGATCCGCGAGGTCGGCGTGGACACCGGCGGCTGCAACATCCAGTTCGCGATCCACCCCGCCACCGGCCGCATCGTGGTCATTGAGATGAACCCGCGCGTGTCGCGTTCCTCGGCGCTCGCCTCCAAGGCGACCGGCTTCCCGATCGCGAAGATCGCCGCGCGGCTCGCCGTCGGCTACACGCTCGACGAGATCCCCAACGACATCACCGGCTCCACGCCGGCGTCGTTCGAGCCCACGCTCGACTACGTCGTAGTGAAGGTGCCCCGGTTCGCGTTCGAGAAGTTCCCCGCGGCCGACGACACGCTCACCACGACCATGAAGTCGGTCGGCGAGGCGATGGCGATGGGCCGCAACTTCTCCGAGGCGCTCGGCAAGGCCATGCGCTCGATCGACAAGAAGGGCTCCGTCTTCCACTGGGCGGGCCACCCGCTCACCGGGCCCGCGCTCACCGAGCTGTTCGCGACCATCTCGCGCCCGACCGAGCACCGGCTGATCGACGTTCAGCAGGTGCTCCGGGCCGGGATGCCGCTCGAGGACGTGTTCGACGCGACCGGGATCGACCCGTGGTTCCTCGACCAGATCGTGCTGATCAACGAGGTCGCCGCGCAGACGGCGGCGGCCCGCGAGCTGACCCGGGACGTGCTGATGCACGCGAAGCGGCACGGGCTGTCCGACGTGCAGATTGCCGAGGTGCGGCACCTGAGCGAGGACGCCGTGCGGCTGACCCGGCACGTGCTGCACGTGCGACCGGTGTTCAAGACCGTCGACACCTGCGCCGCGGAGTTCGCGGCCAGCACCCCGTACCACTACTCCTCCTACGATGAGGAGACCGAGGTGCGCCCGCGCACCCGCCCGGCCATCCTCATCCTCGGCTCGGGCCCCAACCGCATCGGCCAGGGCATCGAGTTCGACTACTCCTGCGTGCACGCCGCGCTCGCGCTGCGCGAGGAGTTCGAGACCGTGATGGTCAACTGCAACCCCGAGACGGTCTCGACGGACTACGACACCTCGGACCGGCTCTACTTCGAGCCGCTGACCTTCGAGGACGTGCTCGAGGTCTACCAGGCCGAGCTGGCCGCCGGGCCCGTCGCGGGCATCATCGTCCAGCTCGGCGGGCAGACACCGCTGTCCCTCGCGCAGCGCCTGGCCGACGCCGGCCTGCCGATCCTGGGCACCACGCCGGAGGCGATCGACTCCGCGGAGGACCGCGGGGTGTTCGGCAAGGTGCTCGCCGAGGCAGGGCTGCCCGCGCCCGCGTTCGGCACCGCCACCACGCCCGAGCAGGCGCTGGAGATCGCCACCGGGATCGGCTACCCCGTCCTGGTGCGCCCGTCGTACGTGCTCGGTGGACGCGGCATGGAGATCGTCTACACCGACGCGCAGCTGGGCGAGTACGTGCAGCGCGCGTTCGACGAGGCCCATGGCGCGCCGGCCGGCTCCACCGCGCCGCTGCTGATCGACCGGTTCCTGGACGACGCGATCGAGATCGACGTCGACGCGCTGTTCGACGGCACCGAGATGTTCCTCGGCGGCGTGATGGAGCACATCGAGGAGGCCGGGATCCACTCCGGCGACTCGGCGTGCGTGCTGCCGCCGGTCACGCTGTCGGACACCGAGCTCGCACGGATCCGCCGCTCGACCGAGGCCCTCGGCCGCGGGATCGGCGTGCACGGGCTGCTCAACGTGCAGTTCGCCCTGGTCAGCGACGTGCTCTACGTCCTGGAGGCGAACCCGCGCGCCTCGCGGACCGTGCCGTTCGTCTCCAAGGCGACCGGGGTCTCCCTGGCCAAGGCGGCCGCGCTGATCATGGCCGGGCACACCATCGCGGACCTGCGCGCGTCGGGCGTGCTGCCCGAGGTCGACGGCGGGGTCCTGGACCTCGACGCGCCCATCGCCGTCAAGGAGGCCGTGCTGCCGTTCACCCGGTTCCGCAGCAGCGACGGGATGGTCGTGGACACCGTGCTCGGCCCGGAGATGCGCTCGACCGGTGAGGTCATGGGCTTCGACGTCGACTTCCCGAAGGCGTTCGCCAAGTCCCAGGCCGCCGCGTACGGCGGGCTGCCGACGTCGGGCACGGTGTTCATCTCCGTCGCGGACCGGGACAAGCGCGCGATGGTCTTCCCGATCAAGCGCCTCGTCGAGCTCGGGTTCGAGATCCTCGCGACCAAGGGCACCGCCGGGGTGCTCAAGCGCAGCGGGATCCCGTCCCGCGTCGTGCGCAAGTACTCCTGGGGTCGCGGGCCCGACGGCGAGCCGACGATCGTCGACCTGATCCGGGCCGGCGAGGTCGACATGGTGATCAACACGCCGTCCGGGCAGGGCGCGCGGGTCGACGGCTACGAGATCCGCACGGCCACCACCGCGGCCGACAAGGCGATCGTGACGACCGTCCAGCAGCTCGGGGCGGCCGTCCAGGGCATCGAGGCCGCACTCGAGGGGCCGTTCTCGGTGAAGAGCCTCCAGGAGCACGACGCCACCCGGCGCGCCGCCCTCGCGGTCGTCTCCGCGTGAGCGCGGCGGCAGTGCCTTTCGGTGCCCCGGTGCCGTCCGGCGCGCGGGTGCCGTCCGGTGCCCCGGTGCCGTCCGGCGCGCGGGAGCCGTTCGGCGCCCGGCTCGCGGCGGCGATGGACGCCCACGGCCCGCTGTGCGTCGGCATCGACCCGCACCCGGGCCTGCTCGCGGCCTGGGGCCTGCCCGACGACGCGTCGGGGTTGCGTGAGTTCGCCCGGCGCGTGATGGACGCCGTCGGCGGGCGGGTCGCCGCGGTCAAGCCGCAGTCGGCCATGTTCGAACGGCATGGCTCCGCGGGGGTCGCGGTCCTCGAGGAGGTCGTCGCGGCCGGCCGTGCCACCGGCACGATCGTCATCGTGGACGCCAAGCGCGGCGACATCGGCTCCACGATGGACGCGTACGCCGACGCGTACCTGCGCGATTCCTCGCCGCTCGCGGGCGACGCGCTGACCGTCTCGCCGTTCCTGGGCTTCGGCTCGCTCGCCCCCGCGATCGACGCCGCCCGCGCCACCGGCCGCGGCCTGTTCGTGCTTGCCCTGACGTCCAACCCGGAGGGCCCCAGCGTCCAGCACGCCCGCCCGCGGGCGCTGACCGCCCGGCATGGCCTGGACAGCGTGGCGGGGGTGCTGGCCGACGAGGTCGGGCGGCTCAACGCGGCCGAGCTCGCGGGGACCGGGGGAGTGCTCGGCTCGCTCGGGCTCGTCGTCGGCGCCACGATCGGCGACGCCGCGCTGCGGCTCGGCATCGACCTGGCCGCCGTGCGCGGCCCGCTGCTCGCACCCGGCGTCGGCGCGCAGGGCGCCGGCGCGGCCGAGCTGCGGGACGTGTTCGGTGACGCCCGGCGCGCCGTCCTGGCGGCATCGTCGCGGTCGGTGCTCGCGGCCGGACCCGATGTCGGCCAGCTGCGCGCCGCTGCGCGCGCAGCCGCCGACGTGGCAACGGCCGCACTGCGTTAACCTGCAGTGTTCTTAGTGAACATGCTCCGGTTCTTGCCCTCCCAGTTGCGTTGCCTCCCGGTACGCTGGTCGGTAAGTTCAATACACAATCCGCCTACGAACGATGAGGTGACATCCGCGTGGCACTTCCGCCGCTCACCCCCGAACAACGCTCAGCCGCGTTGCAGAAGGCCACCGCGGCGCGGCAGGCCCGCGCCGAGGTCAAGAATCGCCTGAAGTACTCCCAGGGCTCGCTGTCCGACGTCATCGCGCAGGGCCAGCAGGACGACGTCATCGGCAAGCTCAAGGTCGTCGCCCTGCTCGAGTCCCTACCCGGCGTCGGCAAGGTCAAGGCACGGGCGATCATGTCGGAGATCGGGATCTCCGAGACGCGTCGGGTACGTGGCCTCGGCCCGCACCAGGCGCGGGCGCTCGTCGAACGCTTCGGCTGAGGACCTTCGCTCCTCAGCTCCACACCCACCGCGCCGATCCATGCTGCCCGCTCCACCGCCGATCCGGCGGTGGAGCGGCGTGGGCATCACCCCTTTCAGGAGCTACGCCCCACCTATGACGACGACGCCCGCCCGGCTCACCGTTCTCGCCGGACCGACCGCCGTCGGCAAGGGGACCGTCTCCGCGGACATCCGCGCCCGGTATCCCGAGGTTTGGCTCTCCGTCTCGGCGACCACCCGCCCGCCACGACCCGGCGAGATCGACGGGGTGCACTACCACTTCGTGTCGAGCGAGCAGTTCGACGCGATGATCGCGGACGGTGAACTGCTCGAGTGGGCGAGCGTGCACGGTCGCAACCGGTACGGCACACCGCGCGGGCCGGTCGACGAACATCTCGCCGCCGGCGCGCCCGCGCTCCTGGAGATCGACCTGCAGGGCGCGCGGCAGGTCCGCGAGACCATGCCGGACGCCCGGTTCGTGTTCCTGGCCCCGCCGTCCTGGGAGGAGCTCGAGCGGCGCCTGGTCGGGCGCGGCACCGAGGACGCCGAGGAGCGCGAGCGCCGGCTGAGCACCGCGCGCGTCGAGCTCGCCGCGGGCCCCGAGTTCGACGTCACGATCGTGAACGACGACGTGCGCCGCGCCACCGACGAGCTCATCACGGTCATGGGTCTGGCGACCCGGTAGACTAGGTCGCTGGTCTACCCGCCGCCGCGGTTCACCTACCCCGAATTCCACCAGGAGCACATTTTGTCCGGAACAGTTGCCGCTCCGATCGGCATCACCGACCCGCCCATCGACAAGCTGCTCGAGAAGGCCGACTCCAAGTACGCCCTGGTGATCTACGCAGCCAAGCGCGCGCGCCAGATCAACGCGTACTACTCCCAGCTGAACGAGGGCCTGCTCGAGTACGTCGGCCCGCTGGTCGAGACCCGTCCGCAGGAGAAGCCGTTGTCGATCGCGATGCGCGAGATCAACGAGGGCCTGCTGACGATCACGCCCACCGACGCCTGAGCTGACCCGAGAAGCCGGGGGGCGCCGACATGCGGATCGTCCTCGGTGTCGCCGGCGGGATCGCCGCCTACAAGGCGGTCCTGCTGTTGCGGCTGCTGCGTGAGGCCGGTCACGAGGTCCGGGTCGTGCCCACGCGGGCGGCCCTGGAGTTCGTGGGCCGGCCCACCTGGGAGGCGCTGTCCGGCCAGCCGGCCACGCCGGACGTGTTCGACGACGTCCCGCACGTTGCGCACGTCTCGCTCGGCCAGAGCGCGGACCTGATGGTCGTCGCGCCCGCCACGGCCGACCTGCTGTCCCGCGCCGCCGCCGGCCGCGCGGACGACCTGCTGACCTCCACGCTGCTGACGGTCCGCTGCCCGGTGCTGATGGCGCCCGCGATGCACACCGAGATGTGGGAGCACCCCGCCACCCGAGCGAACGTCGCGACCCTGCGGGCCAGGGGAGTGCACGTGCTCGAGCCGGCGTCCGGGCGCCTGACCGGCACCGACACCGGCGCCGGCCGGCTGCCCGAGCCCGCGGAGATCGCCGCCGCCGCGCTCGCCCTGGTCGCCTCCCCGGGCGCGGGCGGGCCGTCCGAGCCGCGCCGGCAGGACCTCGCCGGTCGCCACGTGGTGATCTCCGCGGGCGGCACGCGCGAGCCGCTGGACCCGGTGCGCTACCTCGGCAACCGGTCCTCGGGGCGCCAGGGCTACGCGCTCGCGCGCACGGCCCGGGCCCGCGGGGCCAGGGTCACCCTCGTCGCCGCGAACGTCGCCCTCGTCGCACCGGCCGGGGTCGACGTGATCCCGGTCGAGTCCACCGCCCAGCTGCGCGAGGCGGTGCGCGCGGCCGCGAAGGACGCCGACGTCGTCGTGATGGCCGCCGCGGTGGCGGACTTCCGGCCCGTCGCGCCGGCGGTGCACAAGATCAAGAAGCGCGACGACGGCGTCGTCGAGCCGATCGCGCTGGAGGCGAACCCCGACATCCTCGCCGAGCTCGCGGCCGAGCGGCTGCGGCCGGGGCAGATCGTCGTCGGCTTCGCCGCCGAGACGGGCGACGACGGCGCGGACGTCCTCGCGCACGGCCGGGCCAAGGCCAGGCGCAAGCGGGCCGACCTGCTCGCGGTGAACGCCGTCGGCGAGGGCGTGGGTTTCGCCGTCGCGGACAACGCCGTGACCATCCTCGATGCGGGTGGGAACGTCGTCGCCGAGGCGGCCGGGACCAAGGACTTCGTCGCCGACGCGCTCTGGGATGCGGTCCACTCACTCGGTTAGCGGGCCGGGCCGCTTGCCGCCCGGACTACGCTGGTTCGCATGACTGATTCCGATCTGCGCCTGTTCACCTCCGAGTCCGTGACCGAGGGTCATCCGGACAAGGTCTGTGACCAGATCTCGGACGCGATCCTGGACGCCATGATCGAGCAGGACCCCGCGGCCCGCGTCGCCGTCGAGACGATGGTCACGACCGGCCTGGTGCACGTGGCCGGCGAGGTCACCACCAGCGCCTACGTCGAGATCCCGCAGGTCGTGCGCCAGGTCGTCAAGGCGATCGGCTACACCTCCTCCTCGATCGGGTTCGACGGCGACTCCTGCGGTGTGTCCGTCTCGATCGGCCAGCAGTCGGCCGACATCGCCCAGGGCGTGGACAAGGCCTGGGAGATGCGCCAGGACGACTCGGACCTCGACCCGCTGGACGCCCAGGGCGCCGGTGACCAGGGGCTCATGTTCGGCTACGCGAGCGACGACACGCCGTCGCTGCTGCCGTTGCCGATCTGGCTCTCGCACCGGCTCGCCGAGCGGCTCGCGCTGGTCCGCAAGGAGGGCATCGTCCCCGGGCTGCGCCCGGACGGCAAGACGCAGGTGACGATCGGGTACGACGGCGACCGCCCGGTGAAGGTCTCCACGATCGTGCTGTCGACCCAGCACGACCCCGACGTGAACCTCGAGACGCAGCTCATGCCGCAGATCGCCGAGCACGTCGTGGCGCCCGTGCTCGCCGGGATCGACATCGACTCCTCCGCGTTCCGGCTGCTCGTGAACCCGACCGGGACGTTCGTCATCGGCGGGCCGCAGGGCGACGCGGGACTGACCGGCCGCAAGATCATCGTCGACACCTACGGCGGCATGGCGCGCCACGGCGGCGGCGCGTTCTCCGGCAAGGACCCCTCGAAGGTGGACCGCTCGGGCGCGTACGCGATGCGGTGGGTGGCCAAGAACGTCGTTGCCGCCGGGTTCGCGCGCCGCTGCGAGGTCCAGGTCGCCTACGCGATCGGCAAGGCCCAGCCCGTCGGGCTGTACGTCGAGACGTTCGGGACCGAGACCGTCCCGGTCTCCCGGCTGACGGCCGCGATCCGCGAGGTCTTCGACCTGCGGCCGGCCGCGATCATCCGCGACCTCGACCTGCTGCGCCCGATCTACCAGCGCACCGCCGCCTACGGCCACTTCGGCCGCGAGCTCCCCGACTTCACCTGGGAGCGCACCGACCGCATCAAGGACCTCCAGAGCCAGCTCTCCTGACCCGCTGAACCTCCCTTTCCACCCGTAACGTCCGAGCGTTGACGTCCTATAGGACGTCAACGCTCGGACGTTACGGCGAGGCTCCAGAAGGGCCCTCCCGCTCGCGGCCTTGTACGGAGCCGGCACCCACACCGGCGGGGTCGCGGGCGTTCGGTGAGTTCGTCATGTTGACGCGAGTTCGTCGGTTCAAACGGGCGAACTGGCGTCGAACCGACGAACTCACGGCCGGTGGGAGCGTCTGCCTGTGTGCGGACGGCTCAAGGGTGGATTGCGGGTCACTCCGGCGGTCGGCGAGTTACCCCGGCTGTCAGCCTGACGCGGACCTCGGTACGGCCGGTGGGTGCCATTGCCTGTGGGCGGACGGCTCGCGGGGTCGGTTGCGAGTGATGGGATAGCGCAGTGACGGAGACCAGGGTGGGGGACGGGGCGCCGCAGGGCGAGCAGCTGACCCTCGCCGGGATGCCCGGCCCGCGCGCACCCAGGCTCCGGTCGACGACGCCGACCGAGGTGGCCGCGCTGCTGCCCGTCGCGCGGGTCTGCATCGACCTGCCCCCGCAACACCTCGACCGGCCGTTTGAGTACCTCGTCCCGGCCTCGATGGACGACGTCGCCCGGCCCGGCACCCGCGTGAAGGTCCGGTTCGGCCGGCAGGACGTCGACGGCTACCTCCTCGACCGCATCGAGACCCCCGATCACGACGGTGCGCTCGCGCCGCTGCGCAAGGTGGTCTCCGGCGAGGTCGTGCTCACCCCGGAGGTGCGCCGGCTCGCGCGCGCGGTCGCCGACCGGTACGCGGGCACGCTCGCCGACGTGCTGAGGCTGGCCGTCCCGCCCCGGCACGCGCGCGTCGAGGCCGAGGCCGGGGTGGCCGCCGCTGCTGCCGAGGTCGCCGCTGCCGCTTCCGCTGCTGAGGTCTCCGCCACTGCCACGGCCACGGCTGCCGCTGCTGAGGTCTCCGCGCCCGCTGCCGCCACCGCTGCTGCTTCCGAGGTTGCCGCGTCCGCGTCCGCCTTCGCTTCCGCTTCCGCTGCGGCTGCGGCTGCGGCTGCGGCTGCGGCTGCGACTGCGACTGCGACTGCGGCTGCCGACGTCGCCGGGTCCGCTTCCGCTGCACCCGCACCTGCGCGTCAGCCTGGCGCCGATCACCCCGCGCCCGCGCCCGCGACCGCGCACCGACCCGGCCCGAAGCCGTCGGGCACGGCGTGGGCGGACCACCGCGGCGGCGCCGCCTTCCTGTCCCACCTCAGCGCGGGGCACGCCCCCCGCGCGGTGTGGAGCGCGCTGCCGGGCGAGGCGGGGCGCGGCTGGCCGGACGCGATCGCGCAGGCCGCCGTCGCGACGGCGATCGGCGGGCGCGGAACGGTCGTCGTCGTGCCCGACGCGCGCGACGTCGACCGGGTCTCGGCGGCGTTCGAGGCCGCCGGGATCGCGCCCTGGGCGCCCGGCACGGACGGCGGCTACGCCCGCCTGATGGCCGACGACGGGCCGGCGCAGCGCTACCGCTCGTTCCTCGCCGCGCTGCGCGGGCAGGCCCGCATCGTGATCGGCACCCGGGCCGCAGCCTGGGCGCCGGTCCGCGATCTCGGGCTCGTCGTGTGCTGGGACGACGTCGACGACCTGCACGCCGAGCCGCGCTCGCCCTACCCGCACGTGCGCGAGGTGCTCGCGCTGCGGGCCGACCTGGCGGGCTGCGCGGCGCTGATCGGCGGGCACGCGCGCTCCACCCAGGCGCAGGCGCTCGTCGTCGCCGGCTGGGCGCACTCGCTGCAGGCCGACCGTGCCACCGTCCGCGGCCGCACCCCTAGGGTCCGCGCGCTCACCTCGATCGACCTGGCGCGCGAGGGCGCCGTCGGCGCGGCCCGGCTGCCGGGCGAGGCGTGGCGGGTCG
>NZ_DATCNW010000365.1:0-9239 GCF_036565025.1 Pengzhenrongella sp. | reverse complement strand
GGGTGGGGCGGTCGTCAGGCGGTCGTGTCCGCGGGGAGGTAGACCGAGCTGCCCAGGCGCACGAACTCGGCCGACTTTCCGGCCATGCCCGCCGCGATCGCCTCCGGGCTGGTCAGCCCGTTCTCCTCGGCGTAGGTCCGCACGTCCGCCGAGATGCGCATCGAGCAGAACTTCGGGCCGCACATCGAGCAGAAGTGCGCGGTCTTGGCGGGCTCGGCCGGCAGCGTCTCGTCGTGAAAGCTGCGCGCCGTGTCGGGGTCCAGCGACAACGCGAACTGGTCGTTCCAGCGGAACTCGAACCGGGCCCGGCTGAGCGCGTCGTCGCGTTCCTGGGCGCGCGGGTGCGCCTTGGCGAGATCCGCCGCGTGGGCCGCGATCTTGTAGGTGATCACGCCCGTCTTGACGTCGTCCCGGTTCGGCAGGCCAAGGTGTTCCTTGGGTGTGACGTAGCACAGCATCGCGGTGCCGGCGCTGGCGATCATGGCCGCGCCGATCGCCGAGGTGATGTGGTCGTAGGCGGGCGCGATGTCGGTCGCGAGCGGGCCGAGGGTGTAGAACGGCGCCTCCTCGCAGAGCTCCTCCTCGAGCGCGACGTTCTCCACGATCTTGTGCATGGGCACGTGTCCCGGGCCCTCGATCATGACCTGCACGCCGTGGGACTTGGCGATCTTCGTCAGCTCGCCGAGCGTGCGCAGCTCGGCGAACTGGGCCTCGTCGTTGGCGTCCGCGATCGAGCCCGGGCGCAATCCGTCGCCGAGGGAGAACGTCACGTCGTAGCGCCGCAGGATCTCGCAGAGCTCGACGAAGTGGGTGTACAGGAAGCTCTCCTGGTGGTGCGCGAGGCACCACGCCGCCATGATCGAGCCGCCCCGGGACACGATCCCAGTGACGCGCTTCGCCGTCAGCGGGATGTAGCGCAGCAGCACGCCGGCGTGCACGGTCATGTAGTCGACGCCCTGCTCGCACTGCTCGATGACGGTGTCCCGGTAGATCTCCCAGGTCAGCGAGCCGGGATCGCCGTTGACCTTCTCCAGCGCCTGGTAGATGGGCACGGTGCCCACCGGGATGGGCGAGTTGCGCAGGATCCACTCGCGGGTCAGGTGGATGTCCCGGCCGGTCGACAGGTCCATCAGGGTGTCGGCGCCCCAGCGGGCGGCCCACACCATCTTCTCCACCTCCTGCGCGACGGACGAGGTGACCGCGGAGTTACCGATGTTGGCATTGATCTTCACCGCGAACGCCTTGCCGATGATCATCGGCTCGCTCTGCGGATGCCGGTGGTTGGCCGGGATCACGGCCCGACCCCGCGCGACCTCGTCGCGCACGAGCTCGACGGGCAACCCCTCCCGCGCGGCCACGAACGCCATCTCGGGAGTGGTGATCCCCGCTCGCGCCCAGACCAGCTGCGTCGCGGCGCCGTCGATGGGCTCTGGTCGGGCCCAGCCGTCGCGGGTCGGTGGCAGGCCGGCCTGCACGTCGATGACGGCGGCGCTGTCCGTGAACGGGCCGGAGGTGTCGTACAGGTCGAAGTGCTCGCCGTTGCTGAGGTTCACCCGCCGGATCGGGATGCTCAGTCCGGGGAATCCGGGGACCTCGTCATAGCGCTTCGTGCTGCCCTGGATGGGTCCGGTGGTGACAGTGGACACAACTGTGCCGTCGTTAGTGCGCATCGTGGTGCTTCTCCCTACGCCGGAATTACCCGGACAGGTTCAACGGTCGACGGCCCGAGCCGTCCTCTCAGCTCGCTGGTGCGAGCTCCCGTGGTTGTTGCTGACCGCGACACCCTAGCCCGATCCGCGAGCTACCAGCGCGCGAGGTCCGCGGGCACGAGCGTGACCTCGAACGGATTCGCGAGCGTCAGCCGCTCGTCGTCGACCGCGCGCCCGACCTCGACGTACGCGCCGTCGACGAGGTCCAGCGCGAGGACCGACGGGTGCTCCGGGCCCGGGTCGACGATCCAGTACGAGCGCACCCCGGCCCGCTCGTACCGCTCGCGCTTGAGGAGCAGGTCCTTCATCCGGGTCGAGGGCGAGAGCACCTCGACGGCGAGGTCGAGCTCGGGGTAGGTGACGTTCTTGACCTCGAGTCGGTCGCGCCGCACCACCAACAGGTCCGGTTGGAGGTTGGTGAGCTGGTCCGGACGCCAGTCCAGCGGCGAGAGGAAGACCTTGAGGTGCGCCGGGCACCCGTGCCGCAGGACGAGGTAGATCTCACCGATCACGGACTGGTGGGTCGCCCTCGGAGCGGGGGTCACGAGCAGCATCCCGTCCAGCAGCTCCCACTGCAGGCCATCCTCCGGGATCGCGTCGAGGTCGTCGACGGTGAAGACCTCCCCGACGCGACGAGTCTCCTGCACGGCCATACCCGACATCGTGCCTCCCTGCCCCTCGCCCTGCCAGTCCTGCTCGAACCGCTCGGACCTCAGGTACGCGGCGACGCGGCGTCGAACTCCTCGCACTGCGCGACGAGCACGGCGAGCGCCGGGACGTCGTCGAGCACGAGGGGCCGCCAGACCAGGCCGTGCTCCGGGCGAGGCAGCGGTACGTCGTGCGGGGCGAGCGCGCGGTCAGCGAGCGAGACCTTCGGGGCGGATGACGTGGCCATCTGGCACAGGCTAGGCGAGCGACCCGCTCGCCGCCGAGCCCTTTACGCGTCGATGCGGCTGCGGTCCATCTCCGCGGCGCCGGCCACGATGAAGTCCTTGCGGGGCGAGACGTCGCTGCCCATCAGCAGCTCGAACACCCGCTCGGCGTCGTGGGCGTCCTCCATCCGGACGCGGCGGAGCATGCGGTGTCGCGGGTCCATGGTCGTCTCGGCGAGCTGGTCGGCGTCCATCTCTCCGAGGCCCTTGTAGCGCTGGATGTCTTCCTTGTAGCGCTTGCCGGCCTTGTCGAGCTTCTTCAGCGTCGTCGCGAGCTCCGCCTCGGAGTAGGTGTACACGTACTCGTTCTTCCGCGAGCCTGCGCCGATCACCTCGACCCGGTGCAGTGGCGGCACCGCCGCGTACACCCGGCCGGCGACGACGAGCGGGCGCATGTAGCGGAAGAAGAGCGTGAGCAGCAGCGTCCGGATGTGGGCGCCGTCGACGTCGGCGTCGGTCATCAGCACGATCTTGCCGTACCGCGCGGCCTCGAGCTCGAAGGAGCGACCCGAGCCGGCGCCGAGCACCTGGATGATCGCGGCGCACTCGGCGTTCTTCAGCATGTCCGTGATGGACGCCTTCTGGACGTTGAGGATCTTCCCGCGGATCGGCAGCAGCGCCTGGAAGTCCGAGCTGCGCGCGAGCTTGGCCGTACCGAGCGCGCTGTCGCCCTCGACGATGAACAGCTCGCTGCGTTCGACGTCGTCGCTGCGGCAGTCGGCGAGCTTCGCCGGCAGCGAGGAAGTTTCGAGCGCGTTCTTGCGGCGCGAGATCTCCTTCTGCTTGCGGGCGCTCAGCCGGGCCCGCATCTCCGCGACGACCTTGTCCAGCAGGAGCGTGGCCTGCGTCTTCTGGTCGCGCTTGACGGAGTTGAGCAGCGCATTGAGCTCGGTGTCGACGACCTTGGCGACGATGTTGCGCACCGGCGCGGTGCCCAGGACCTCCTTGGTCTGACCCTCGAACTGCGGCTCCGCGAGCCGCACCGTGAGCACCGCCGTCATCCCGGCGAGCACGTCGTCCTTCTCGATCCGCTCCGCGTCGCCACGGGCGGTGATCTTCAGCCGCCGCGCGTTCGCCTCGACCGCCTTGCGCATCGTGCGCAGCAGCCCGGCCTCGAAGCCGGCCAGGTGCGACCCGCCCTTGGGCGTCGCGATGATGTTGACGAAGGTCCGCATCTCGGTCTCGTAGCCGGTCCCCCAGCGCAGCGCGATGTCGACCTCGCACTCGCGGGTGACCGCCTTGGGGGTCAGGTGGCCCTTCTCATCGAGCACCGGCACGGTCTCCACGAACGACCCCGAGCCGGACAGGTGCCAGGTGCTCGTGACCGGGGCGTCCGGCGCGAGGAAGTCCACGAAGTCGACGGTTCCGCCGGAGTGCTGGAACGTCTCCGAGTGCGGGCCGTCGGCGCCCGGGGTGCCGGCCAGGCCGCGCTCGTCGCGCACGGTGACGGTCAGCCCGGGGACGAGGAACGTCGTCTGGCGCGCGCGGGTCACGAGCTCGTCGTAGGAGAAGACGGCGTTCGCCGGGAACACCTGCCGGTCCGACCAGTACCGGACCCGGGTGCTCGTGCGGGCCTTCGGCGCCTTGCCGACGACGGTGAGCTCGGAGCCCGAGACGAACGGCGCGAACGGCGAGTCCGGCGAGGGGCCCGACGGCGGGTCGGTGAACACTCCCGGCTCTCCCCGATGGAACGTCATCCGGTAGACCTTGCCGTTGCGCTCGACGTCGGTGTCGAGCCGCGAGGAGAGCGCGTTGACGACGCTCGCGCCGACGCCGTGCAGGCCACCGGAGGCGCCGTAGGAACCGCCGCCGAACTTGCCGCCGGCGTGCAGCTTGGTGAAGACGACCTCGACACCGGTCAGGCCCGTCTTCGGCTCGATGTCCACCGGGATACCGCGGCCGTTGTCGTACACCTCGACCGAGCTGTCGGCGTGCAGCACGATCTCGATCCGGTCGCAGTGCCCCGCGAGCGCCTCATCGACGGCGTTGTCGATGATCTCCCACATGCAGTGCATGAGCCCGCGGGAGTCGGTCGAGCCGATGTACATGCCCGGACGCTTGCGCACGGCCTCCAGGCCCTCGAGCACGGAGAGATGCCGGGCGGTATAGCTGGACTGTGTGGATACGGTTGACACGGTGCCCGATCGTAGTCGCTCGCGAACGCGCCGCCGGGGAGGCGTGGCCGCGGGCAGAATCACCCCGATCCGGCGGGGATGTCCCTATTCCGGACTTCGCGGGTAGCGAACCAACCCACTTGGGTGACTACAAATCCCGTTTCGGGTGGTTACATGTGCTTGTGAACGCGACGATGACCGAACCGCTGACCGTAGCCGACCGCTGCGACCGCTGTGGCGCCCAGGCGTATGTGCGCGTCTTCATGCCCGGTGGCGAGCTGCTCTTCTGCGCCCACCACGCACGGGAGCACGCGCCGAAGTTCTCCGCGCTGGCCACACATGTCCAGGATGAGAGCGAGCGCCTCCTGAAGGAACACGGCGCCGGGATCGGCAACGCCAACTAATTCCCACGCCCGTGGGCTGATCCCACGACCCTCGGTGCAGGGCCCCGTCCGATCCTTCCGATCGCCGACGGGGCCCTTCGCTGTGCCCGGACTCCGTCGGTGCGACCCGCCTGCAGGGCCCGGGCCGGAGCCGGTGCTCGAAGCGGAGCGGAGAGCTCGTCGGTGCGCGCTCCTACGCCGATGCGCGCGCATCGGCCTTCCGCCGAAAGTGGTTGGAAGGCGAACCTGCTTGCAGGTTCGAGAGCTCAGGTGCTCGAGACCTCAACGACTCGAGAGCTCAGCTGCTCGAGAGCTCCAGCTGCTCGAGAGCTCAGCGGATCTGCACGGGCACGAAGCCCAGGCGACCGTCCGAGCCCGGTCCGGACGACTGGCGCCGGACGAGGGCCTCGAGGGACGAACCCGCCAGCGGGCGCGCCGGAAGACCGCCCGGGGTGTCGTCGCGCAGGGTCTCGCTATGAGGAGATCGAGCGTTCATGCCGTTCTCGGGGGTGGCACCAGTGAAGTCGACCATGATTGCTCCTGTCGTTCGGAATCCCGGCTGACCCGAGGGCCCCGTGGCTTTGCGTCCCTGCCTCACGACAGGTTTGCTCTTCTCGCTGACGTTGTGAACGCTAGCCGATGAGGTGCCGCGGAGGGCGTCGAGGGGTCGGAATTGGCCCATTTGGCCTAGACCTGAGCGCATCGAAGGAGTAATTCCCGACCCCGGCGTGCCGATGAGAATGGATGCCACCAGTCCGCCCACGGACGGCCTACGAAGCCAGGGCGGCACCCTCAACCACCACCCTCCAGCGAACCCGTCAGCTCTGGCGCGGTCCCGGGCGCGCGCTGGCGCTGACAGCTGCGGTGTGACCGGGGACGCGAGAGGGCCCGACCGCAGATCGGGTCGGGCCCTTCTCGTTGCGCTGGTCGAACTGGTCGAACTCAGTCGAGGTAGTCGCGCAGCACCTGGGACCGGCTCGGGTGGCGCAGCTTCGACATCGTCTTGGACTCGATCTGCCGGATCCGCTCGCGCGTGACCCCGTAGACCTTGCCGATCTCGTCGAGCGTCTTGGGCTGGCCGTCGGTCAGGCCGAACCGCATCGAGACCACGCCGGCCTCGCGCTCGGAGAGCGTGTCGAGCACCTGGTGCAGCTGCTCCTGCAGGAGCGTGAAGCTCACCGCGTCGGCCGGGACGACCGCTTCGGAGTCCTCGATGAGGTCGCCGAACTCGCTGTCGCCGTCCTCGCCGAGCGGGGTGTGCAGCGAGATGGGCTCGCGGCCGTACTTCTGGACCTCGACGACCTTCTCGGGGGTCATGTCGAGCTCCTTGGCGAGCTCCTCCGGGGTGGGCTCGCGGCCCAGGTCCTGGAGCATCTGACGCTGCACGCGGGCCAGCTTGTTGATGACCTCGACCATGTGCACCGGGATGCGGATGGTGCGCGCCTGGTCAGCCATCGCGCGGGTGATGGCCTGGCGGATCCACCACGTCGCGTAGGTCGAGAACTTGTAGCCCTTGGTGTAGTCGAACTTCTCGACCGCACGGATCAGGCCGAGGTTGCCCTCCTGGATCAGGTCCAGGAAGAGCATGCCGCGCCCGGTGTAGCGCTTGGCGAGGGAGACGACGAGGCGCAGGTTCGCTTCGAGCAGGTGGTTCTTCGCGCGACGACCGTCGGCCGCGATCCACTCGAACTCGCGCTTGACCTTCGGCTCCATCTTGAGGCCGGCGCCGAGGCGTTCCTCCGCGAAGAGTCCGGCCTCGATCCGCTTGGCGAGGTCGACCTCCTGCTCGGCGTTCAGCAGCGCGACCTTGCCGATCTGCTTCAGGTAGTCCTTGACCGGGTCGGCCGTGGCGCCCGCGGTGACGACCTGCTGGGCGGGCGCGTCGTCCTCGTCGGCGTCGGAGTACATGAAGCCGGCGCTCTCGGACTCGTCCTCGACCTTCGCGACGACGACCGGCGCCTCGTCGGGCGTCTCAACGGCTTCGGGATCACCCTCGGCGTGGTCGGGAGTGTCCTTGACGGCGGCCTTCGCGGCCTTCACGGTCGCGGCCTTCACGGAGGCGGCCTTCTTCGCGGCGGGCTTCTTGGCCGCGGGCGCCCGCTTCGCGGTGGCCGGCTTGGCTGCCGCAGCGGACTCGACCGAGTCCGACGGCGCGTCAACCGTTGCCTTGGTGGTCTTGCGAGCTGTTGTGGTGGCAGCCGCGACCCGGGACTTTGCCACGACTGCCGTGGTCATCACCGGGTTTTCGACAGCAATGCCGGCGGCGGCCAGCCCGCGATAGACAGCCTTGAGACGCTTGGCATCATTGACGTCGGCGGACTCGCACGCCGTACGGAAGGACTCAGCGTCCACCGTTCCGTGGGTGCGGCCGCGCATGACGAGGTCTGCAAGAGCAGCATGCTCGAACTCGCGCGGAAGTGCAGGATTTGTGGAGAGGGACGACACGAACGACCTTTCGGCAGCGCCTGGGCCCGGAGTCGAGGTCCGGGGTACATAAGTATTGTACCGGCCAGGTCGTCACACGCCCTGCCGAAGACCGCCTCTCACGGAGGCTCGACTGACCAACGAGCGGCGCGAGCCGATCATTCCCGGCTCGTAGTGCCCGCCAGCTCCCGCTCGACGACGGGGGCGACACGCGCGGCGAGCTCCGGCTTGACGGCAAGCACCGGGCACGGGGCGTCCAGCAGGATCCGCTGGGCGTTGGCCCCGAGGATCAGCTTGCCGACCGGGCTGCGGCGACGCAGTCCGATGACGATCAGCGAGCCGTCGTTCTCCTCGGCCGCGGCGATCAGGTCGTCTGCCACGTCCCGGCTGCGCGCCACGAGACGGACCTCATGCGGGACGCCACGCTCGTCGAGCCCACGGCACACCTCGTTGAGTGCCAACTCTTCGTCCGGTGTGCCCCGAAGCTCACGATCGTTCCCCTGGTGACTCGTGACCACGACGAGACGCGTCGAGCGCTTCTGCGCCTCGACCGTTGCCGCCTCGAGCGCAGTGCGGCCCTCGGGTGTGGCGAGATAGCCAACAACGATGCTCATGTGTCCTCCGTTGCACTCATGGTTGCCCTCATGCCGGATTGCACGCATGCCGGTCAGGACCGGTCACCCGACGTTACCCGAGAAGAACATTGCGCGTCGGGACAGAAGTCCGCTACGCCGTTTGGTACGGCGTAGCGGGAGTTTGGTAGCGCGTAGCGGACGGTGCGGATTTCACCCGGGCTCGCCTCGGCGCGGTGCCGGCTCGCGGACATCGGCTCGCGCCGGACGCGATCACGCCGAGCGGCGGACCCACCCGGGTGCGAGCCCGCCCGCGACCGCATCGCTCAGCAGGTGGGCGAGCCGGTGCGCCGGGTCCGCCTCGAGGGCCCGATCGAGCAGGACCCCCGCCCGGGTGCCGTCACCTCGCCACCAGGCGAGCATCGCCAGCAGGGTGAGCGACGGCGCCTGATGCTCCGCGCGGGCGTGTGCGACCACCCGTTCGAGCACCTCCACGCCGGCCGCGACGAGCACGTCGTCGGGCGGGACGCCCCGTCTGGTGTCGGTGATCGCCCCCAGCGCGCCGGACGTGCCGTGCGCGCCGTCCCTGGAGGTCGCGTCGACCGTGCCGATGATCGACCGCTCCGGCAGGTCCCCCGTGCCCGGGACCAGCGCGAGCAGCACCGCGTCGCGGACCCGCACATCGCCCAGGGACGCCTCGATCCGACCCAGCAGGTCCGGCCGCACCACGGGGTCGCCGGCGAGGCTCCGGTCCAGGGCGGCGCGCCACGCGGCCAGCCCGTGCGCGCGCCAGCGGCCGAGCTGCTCGTCACCAGCGGCCCGGGCGTCGACCTGGCGGGCACGACACCGCTCGGCGACCCGCGCGGTGTTGCGGCGTGCCGCCGCCGGCGCGGGTTCGATCCGCGCCAGGTCCTCGCGCGAGTCGGCAACGAGGGCACCGGCGAGCACCATGTGGGCGCCGACCGCGGTGCCCTCGAGCTCGCGCAGCGGCCGCCCGCCGGGCGGGCAGCAGTCATCATCCGAGCAGTCCAGTGCCAGGTAGCCGGCGTGGGCGACCACCCACACGGCGACGTCGCCCAGGAACGGCTCGGCGGCCTCCCGGAAC
>NZ_DATCNW010000364.1:0-30750 GCF_036565025.1 Pengzhenrongella sp. | reverse complement strand
GTCCTATAGGACGTCAGCGCTCGGACGTTAGGGTGCCTTTGGAATCTGTGCGGTGTGGAGGCGGGTGGCGAGGAAGGTGACGACCGTGGCCAGCGCGGGGGCTGGGTCTACACCGTCGAAGCAGTGGTCGGCGCCGGCGATCACCTCCAGGACGACGTCGGTTGCGCCCGCCCGGAGCAGGGCGTCACGGAGCCGCTCGCTCTGGTCCAGCGGGACGACGGAATCGCGGTCGCCGCTGATGAGCAGCATCGGCGGGGCGGACGACGTCGCGTGCGTCACCGGGGAGGCCGCGGTGGCCACGCTGGGGGCCTGCTCCGGCGTCGCGCCGAGGAACCGGGCCTCGGGCGCGTCGGGGATCTCCCCCGGCGGTAGCCCGAGGCTCGCGACCTGGGCCGTGAAGTCGGTGACGCCGTACAGGATCGCCGCGGCCTGCACGGCGCTGCTCGGCCCTCCTCCGGCGTCGCCGGGCACGCCGGGCACGCCGACGTGCCCCTCTCCAGCCGCGCCCACCCCGACGTTGCCCAAGGCAACCGTGCCCTCGAGCCTCGGCACGTCACCGGTCAGCGCGATCATGGCGGCGAGGTGCCCGCCGGCGCTCTCCCCGCTGACCCCGAGCCGGGCGGCGTCGATCCCCAGCACCTCGGCGTGAGTGCGCAGGAACCGCACCGCGGCCTTCAGGTCGTGCAGCGGCGCCGGGTAGCGGGCCTCGCCCGAGAGCCGGTAGTCCACGGTGGCCACCGCGAGCCCGGCGTCGACGAGGGAACCGAAGAGCAGGTCGACCGGCCAGTTCGGGGGCGTGAACCGGCGGTCCCCCACCTCCCAGCCGCCGCCGTGCACCCACATGACGCACGGCACCGGACCTGTCGCGCCGAACGGCACGTGCACGTCCATCAGCAGCGGACGGAACCCGCGCACCTCGGCGTAGACGATCCCGCGATGGCTCGTCGCGCCGCGCACGGTGGCCGGGACGTCGAGCGCCCCGAGCGAGCCGGTCGTCACCGCGATCCCGATCATCTCGGCCGACGCCGTCCCGTCCGCGGTCTCCCCGTTCGGCGCCAACCCTGCCGCCGACATCTCGGCCGCGACGACCTCGCCGGCGATCCCCTCGTGCGCGACCCCGCCAACCTCGGCCGCGCTCACGCGCGACCGACCGCCTTCAGCACGCGCAGCAGCCGCGTGAACAGCCGCGTCCACGTCGGCGCGGGCATCTCGTACAGCCTGCCCAGCCCGAACCCGCCGGCCCCGGGCACCAGCGGCACGCCGTGCGCGCCGCGCTGGACGGCGACCGTCTGCGTCCGGGTCACCTGCGCCATGCCCTCCGCGCCGTGCCTGGCCCCGAGGCCGGACGCCTTGCGACCGCCCTGCGGCGCGGCGACCGAGCCCCAGGCGGTCGCGTACCCCTCGTTGACGTTGACCGTCCCGGCCTCCACGCGCGCCGCGATCGAGCGGCCGCGGGCGGACGAACGGGTCCACACGCTCGCGTTCAGCCCGAACTCGGTGTCGTTCATGGCCGCGACGGCCTCGTCGTCGGACGCGACCCGGTACACGCAGACGACCGGCCCGAACGTCTCCTCCCGTGACGCCACGGCTTCGGGCGGGACGCCGTCGAGCACGGTCGGGGCGAAGAACAGCGGCCCCAGGTCCGGGCGGGCCGTCCCGCCGGCCAGCACCCGGGCGCCGTGCGCGACGGCGTCCTCGACGTGCTCCTCGACGATCGCGAGCTGCGCCGCGGAGGTGAGCGAACCGACGTCGGCGGTGTAGTCCAGGGCGCCGCCGAGGGTGAGCTCGCGCACCCGGCGCAGGAACACGGCCAGGAACTCCTCGGCGATCTCCTCGCGCACGTACAGCCGCTCGATCGACAGGCACAGCTGCCCGGAGCTCGAGAAGCACCCGCGGACCGCGCCCTCGGCGGCCACCTCGAGGTCCACGTCCTCGGTGACGTACATCGGGTTCTTGCCGCCCAGCTCCAGGCTCGCCCCGATCAGCCGCTGCCCCGCGCGCGCGGCGACCGCACGGCCGGTCTCGGTCGACCCGGTGAACAGCACGTGGTCGACGTTGTCGACCACCGCCTGCCCGATCTCCCTGCCGTCGCCCACGACCACCTGGAGCAGGTCGGCGGGCAGCCCGACGGCCTCGAGCTGCTCGACCCCCCACAGCGCGGTCAGGACGGTCTGCGTGTCGGGCTTGAGCACGACGGCGTTGCCCGCGACCAGGGCGGGCAGCACGTCGCCGATGGCGAGCGTGAGCGGGAAGTTGCTCGGCGCGATCACCCCGACGACGCCGACCGGGTGCCGCAGCACGGTCGCGCCGGTGAGCAGCGGCAGCAGCCCGGCGACCCGGCGCGGGGCCAGGTAGCCCGCCGCGCGCCGGCCGTAGTGCCGCGCGACGAGGGCGATGTCGACGACCTCCTCGAAGGCGCCGGTGCGCGCCTTGCCCGACTCGAGCTGGATGAGGTCGATGACGTCCGACTGGTGCGCCAGCACGATGTCGTGGAACCGCAGCAGGATCGCCGCCCGCTCACGGACGGGCGTGCGCGCCCACGGCCGCTGGGCCGCGCGGGCCCGCCGGGCGGCCCGGGCGACGTCGTCGGGCGTGGACAGCGGGACCGCGGCGAGCGGCCCTCCGGTGAAGGGCGCGTGCGTCGTGGTGGACCGCGCGCCGGGCGAGGTGGCGATCCGCCCGAGCAGGGCCCGCACGTCGTCGGGCTCGAGCACGTACGTCGCCCGGGGGTCGGTCTCGGGATCGATGAGCTGATGCGGGCGGGGATCGGACGTCATGTCAGTCAGGCTACGACGCCGCGAACGGTCCGTGCAGTCGAGTGGTGCGCGGGTCGAACTGCTCACCTGGCAGGCCGCCGGGCCGATACGACAGGCAGTCCTAGTTCCGCACGCTTGGAGGCTCCTGCGATGACGACCCTCACCCCCGCCACGGTTCCGGCAGGTCTTGCCGAGGCTCCCCCGACGGCACGGCGCTGGCTCGGGAACGGCCGCAGCGTCAAGGCCGACGCCCGGACTGCCGGCGCGCAGGCGGCGTCCACGGCCCTGGCGGGCCGAACCGCGTCCCTCGTCATCGTCTTCTGCCCCGTCTCGATGGACCTCGAGGCGATGCTCGACGGCGTGCGGTCCGAGGCCGGCGACGTGCCGCTGATCGGGTGCACCGGGAACCCGCTGTTCACCGGGGACACCACCACGGAACCCTCCGTGGCGGTCAGCGCGCTGGGCGGCGACGGCTTCGAGGTCGCCGTGAGCGTCGCGTTGAACGTCACGGCCGGGCAGCGTGCGGCGGGTGTGCAGGTCGCCGAGCCGGTCGCGACGCTGACTCGCGAGCACCAGGTGCTGCTCATGCTGTGCGACGGTCTCGCCGGTGACGGGCACGAGGTCGTGCGCGGCGCCTACAGCGTGGTCGGCGCGAGCGTCCCGCTGGTCGGCGGATGCGCCGCCGACGACCTGGCCATGGTCGAGACCTTCCAGTTCTACTCCGACGCCGACGGCGTGCATGTCGTCAGCGACGCGTTGGTCGCCGCGGCGATCGGCTCGGACGCACCGATCGGGGTCGGGGTCGCGCACGGGTGGCACCGGGTCGGTGAGCCCATGCTCGTCACCGAGAGCGCCGACGGCCTGGTCCGCACGCTCGACGGCGAACCGGCCCTGGACGTGTTCCTGGACCGGACCGACGCCCCGCCGTCCATCATCTCGGACGCCAAGGCGTTCCAGACCTTCTGCCTGCAGCACCCGTTCGGCATCTCCCGGCGCGACAACGAGGACCTGCGCTGCGTCACCGACGGAAACCCCGAGAACGGGTCGCTCATCTGCCTGGTGGACGTGCCGCAGGGCGCGCTGATCTGGATGATGGAGCCCAGGGCGGACAGCCTGATCGCGTGCGTCGACGACGCGTTCGACGATGCGCTCGCCCCGCTGGACGGCCAGCAGCCGCTCGGTTTCCTCGCGTTCGACTGCATCGCGCGCCATGCCGTCATCGGCGCCGACGGGATGGCCGGCGAGCTCGACCGCCTGGTGGATCGAGCGACTGGCGCCCCCCTGACGGGGTTCGTCACCTACGGCGAGGTCGCTCGAATCCGGGGCTCGCGCGGAATGCACCAGCTGACCCTGGTGCTGGTCGCCTTCGCGTGAGGAGGGTCCGGTGGTGGGCCACTGGTCGATTCACCAGCTGACCGAGTACTTCGATGCGGTGATCTCCAAGGACGACGAGTACCCCGCGGCGCTGGTCGCGGTCGAACGCGCCGCCGAGGCGTTGGGCGCCGAGCTCGGCGCCCTGGTGCGCGACGACGAGGTGCTGACCTGCGTCGGCGTCGGCCGGGCAGCCCCGCCGGTCGACGCCCTCACCCGCGCCGCGGCCGGTTCGGTCATGATCGACGTGCCGCGCCTCGGGCTGCTGCACTCCGCTGCCGCGCGCCTGGACGGCGACTTCGCGGGCCACCTCGTCGTCGGCCGCATCGACGAGGAGTTCAACGGCGAGGAACGCCAGCTCCTGCGGGGCATGGCCAGCATCCTCGGTCTCGCGCTGCGCAGCCTGCGCACGCTGCAGACCGAGCGGACCCTGCGCACCGAGCGCGAGCGCGAGGCCGCCGAGCGGCTACGACTTCTCGACACCCTCGGCCGGCGGCAGCAGCTGCTCGAGTCCCTGCTCACGATCCAGCGCGCCATCTCGCACCGCGCGCCCCTGCAGACCGTGCTCGACGCCGTCACCGCGGGCGCGGCCCAGCTCCTGGACGACGCGTTCGTCACGCTCGTGGTGACCGACCCGGTCGACGGCCGGCACCGGGTCGTCTCCGCGCAGGCGCCGCCGGACGACCTGCGCGACCATGACGTGCTCGTGATGGCCGCCGCCGCGCAGTCGGCGTCGGTCGACGGCGTGGTCCGCGTGGACGGAGCGGGCGGCATGACCGCGCTGGCGGCACGCGTGCACATCGAGGGCAACACGACCGGCAGCCTGGTGACGGTCGCTCTCCCGCACGCCGAGCGCCTCGGCGAGCTCCGCGAGCTGCTGGTCGCGTTCGCCGAGCAGGCGAGCCTCGCGCTGACCGACGCCCGGACGGTCGAGGCGATGCGCGACGCGTTCCACGACTCGCTCACGGGCCTGCCCAACCGCTCGCTGTTCCTGGAGAGCCTCAACAGCGCGCTGCAACGCGCGACCCGACAGCGTTCGCAGGTCACGGTCCTGTTCATCGACCTCGACCGGTTCAAGGACGTCAACGACAGCCTCGGGCACGCAGCCGGCGACGAGCTGCTGGTCTGCGTGGCCGGGCGCATCCGTTCCTGCCTGCGCGGGGAGGACTCCGCGGCCCGGCTCGGCGGGGACGAGTTCGCGGTGCTGCTCGAGCGGACGACCGGGGACGACGCCGGCTGGCTCGTCGCCTCGCGCATCATCAAGTCACTGCTCGATCCGATCCCGCTGTCGGGTCGCGAGGTGTTCGCGTTCGCGAGCATCGGTATCGCGTCGAGCGACGAGGCCGCGCGGACGGCCGACGACCTGCTGCGCAACGCCGACGTCGCGATGTACAGCGCCAAGCGCAGCGGGACCCGCCGGGCGCACCAGTACGAGTCGAGCATGCACACGCATACGCTGCACGGTCTCGAGCTGCGCGGCGACCTGTCCCACGCGGTGCGCCGCGGCGAGCTCCGCCTGCAGTACCAGCCGCTGGTCGACCTGACCACGGGCGCACCCGTCGCGGTCGAGGCGCTGGTCCGCTGGGATCACCCGAGCCTCGGGCCGGTGCCCCCGAACGTCTTCATCCCGATCGCCGAGCGGAACGGGATCATGTCCGAGATCGGCGAGTGGGTGCTGCGCCGCAGCTGCGAGCAGGCCGCGGCCTGGCGCGCGGGCGACCTGCCCGACCTGCAGATCAGCGTGAACATCTCGGCCCGGCAGTTCGACGAGCCGACCTTCACGGACGTCGTCGCCCGCGTGCTGCGCAGCACCGGTCTGCCGGCGTCGGCGCTCACCCTCGAGGTCACCGAGTCGGCCCTGATGACGGACCCGGACCGGACGCTCGAGGCGCTCGCGCCGTTGAAGGCGCTGGGGGTGCGCCTGGCGATCGACGACTTCGGCACCGGCTACTCCTCGCTCGCCTGGCTGCAGCGGTTTCCCGCCGACCAGCTCAAGATCGACAAGGCGTTCATTGACTCGATCGCGGCGTCGGCGGAGGGCATCGCGATCGTGCACGCCATCGTCGAGCTGGCCCGCACGCTCAAGCTCGAGACGGTGGCCGAGGGCATCGAGACCCTGCCGCAATGGAGCCGCCTGCAGGAGCTCTCGTGCGATCTCGGGCAGGGCTACCACTTCGCCCGTCCCCTCGCGGTCGACGCCGTCGTGGCGTTCTTCGCGGCGTCGGCCCTCGCCTCGGTGCAGCTCCCGGCGATCCCGGCCCTCCCGGAGCAGAACGCGGACGAGCCCCGCTCCCGGACGCCACAGCTGCGTCCGTGAGCGGGGCTCGGGCCCTGCGGCGGCCGACTACGGCTCGATGGTGACCTTGATCGCCTCGCCGCGGGAGACGATGCCGATGCCCTCGAGCACCTGCTCCAGCGGAAGGCGGTGCGTGATCAGGTCGAGCACCGGCACGCTACCGTCCGCGATCATGGCCAGCGCGCGCTTGTTGTGGGTCGGGCTGGACCCGTTCGCGCCGATGATCATGAGCTCGCGGTAGTGGACCAGGTTCGAGTCCAGCGTGATGGTCGGCTTGTCCTTCGGCAGCCCGCCGAAGAAGCTGATCCGGCCCTGGCGCGCGACCATCTGGAGCGCCTGCTCCTGGGCCACGCCCGACGCCGCCGCCGTGATGACGACGTCCGCGCCGCGACCGTCGGTGAGCTTGCGGACGGCCTCGATGGGGTCCTCCTCGGCGGCGCAGATCGCCGCGTCGGGGTTCACCAGGTTGGCTGCCATGTCGAGCCGCTCGCGGGAGAGCTCGACCAGGAAGACCCGGCCCGCACCCTTGGACTTCGCGACCCGCACGTGCAGGCAGCCGATCGGCCCGGAGCCGATGACGACGACGACGTTCCCCGGCTCGATACGCACGAGCTCCTGGGCGTTGATCGCGCACGCGAGGGGCTCCGCGACGGAGGCCTCGGCGTAGCTGACGCCCTCGGGGATCCGGTTCAGGCCGTCGACGGCGAGGACCGTGGAGGGGACGACCATGAACTCGGCGAAGCCGCCGTCGAACTGGTAGCCCATCGACGTCTGGTTCGGGCAGATCGTCATGCGGCCGGCCAGGCACTCGCGGCACTTGCCGCACGGGATCGCGGCGATGACCTGGACGCGGTCGCCCGCGGCCCAGCCCTTGACATCGGCGCCGACCTCGACGACCTCACCGGCGATCTCGTGACCCATCACGCGCGGGGGCGTGATGTTCTGGTGTCCGAAGCGCGAGATCTTCACGTCGGTGCCACAGGCCGAACAGGCGCGGACGCGGATCTTCACGTCCCCCGCTCCGGGAGTGGGCTCGGGAGCGTCCTCGATGCGGATGTCCTCGGGGGCGTGGAATCGTGCGACTCTCATGACTCTCCTTGCGTTGGTGTGGCCATGCGGAGGGGGCCCAGCTCGGGTTCCTCCGAAGTGCGCAGCGCGTGAGCGCGCGTGGGTGGACGGGTTCTCCTCAGTCGTTGAGGTCCTTGAGCTCCCCGTACAGCTCCTCGACGGTGGTCGAGTCGATGAGCTTTTGGGCCTCGTCCATGTCGGAGAAGATGACCGCGATCTTCGACAGGATGCCGAGGTGCTCGTTGCCGACGCCTGCGATCCCGACGACGCAGCGCACGTCCTGCCCCTTCCCGTTCCAGTCGATCGGGTTGGCGTAGCGGACGAAGGAGAGTGCCGAGCGCAGGATGGTCTCCTTCGCGTCGTTCGTGCCGTGCGGGATCGCCAGGAAGTTGCCCATGTAGGTCGAGACGGTCTTTTCCCGCTCGAACATCGCGTCGACGTAGTCCACCGTCACCGCGCCCGCCTTGACGAGCAGGTCGCCGGCCTCCTGGATCGCCTCCTCCCGCGTGGTCGCGGTGCCCGCCGCGCTGATCAGCTCGGGCGTCAGGATCTCGCTCATGCGTGGTCTCCGTTCGGCCGCTCGCGGGAAGCGATGACTTCCGCAACGACCTGGTCGTATACCGGGCTGTTCATGAAGTTGTCGACCGTCATGTGCACCGAGCTGGGTGCGCTCCGCCGCGCCCGATCGGTCAGCTGAGCCTGGCTGATCACGATGTCGGCGTCGTCGTGGAGGTTGGCGACCGCCATGTTCACGACCGAGACGCCCTCGATGCCGGCCTTCTTCAGCTTGGACTTCAGGACGCTAGCGCCCATCACGCTCGAGCCCATCCCCGCGTCGCAGGCGAAGATGATGCTCTTGATCGGTCGCGTCAGCACGGCCGTGTCGCCGCTGGCGGGCGCCGGGGCGGGGGCAGTGGGGGCACTGGTCGCACCCGTCGCGAGACCGCCGAGGACGGAGCTGCTCTTGCCCTTGTTGGCCTCGGTCCGGGCGACCGCGGCCGCGAGGTCGCCGCCGCCGGCCTCGAGGTCACGCTTGCGGGAGGCCCGCAGGATGACGGAGCTGACGAGGAACGACACGGCCGCCGAAAGAATCACCGACAGGGCCACGCCGATGAAGTTGCCCCGGGGCGTCTGGGCGAACACCGCGAAGATGCTGCCGGGTGCGGCAGGTGCTCGCAGTCCGGTACCGAGCACCTGGTTGGTGGCGACCCCGGTCATTCCGCCGGCGATCACGCCGAAGATGAGCATCGGCTTCATGAGCACGAACGGGAAGTACACCTCGTGGATCCCGCCGAAGAACTGGATGATGATCGCGCCGGGCGCGGAGGCCTTGGCAGCCCCGATCCCGAAGAGCATGTACGCGAGAAGCAGGCCGAAGCCGGGGCCAGGGTTCGCCTCGACGAGGAAGAGCAGCGACTTGCCCGAGTCGATGGTCTGCTGGACGCCGAGCGGCACGAGAACGCCGTTGCCGATCGCGTTGTTCAGGAAGAGCACCTTCGCGGGTTCCACGATGACGCTCATCAGCGGCAGCAGGTGCGCGTCGGCGAGCGACTGGACGCCGCTACCGAGAACCTTGCTGATCTGCGTCACGAATGGCGCGACCCCGAAGAACGCGCCGATCGCGAGCCCCATGCCGACGATGCCGGCCGAGTACATGTTGACCAGCATCTCGAAGCCGGGGCGGATCTTGCCGTCCCAGAGCTTGTCCAGGTGCATCATGAGCCAGCCGGCCAGCGGGCCGACGATCATGGCGCCGAGGAACATGGGGACCGTGCTGCCCAGGATGACGCCCATGCAGGCGATCGAGGCGACCACGCCACCGCGCTCGCCGTAGATCATCCGGCCGCCCTGGTTGGCGATGAGCAGCGGCAGCAAGTACACGATCATCGGGCCGACGAGCCCGAGGTACTGGTGGAAGGTGGTGCCGTCGGCATTCGCCGCGAGGGCGGTGGCCGCACCCTGCCAGCTGCCGGCCGCGTCGGCGTTGCCGAAACCGCCGAGGATGCCGTTGGGCGTCCACCCCTTGGCGATGAACAGCGAGGTGATCAGGCCCCACGCGACGAACGCGGGGAGGTTCGGCATGATCATGCCGGTGAGGAAGGCCCCGAACCGCTGGACGTGGACCTGAGCGGCCTTGGCCCCAGTCCGGCTCGGAGGACTTGCTGCCACTGTTGTCATCATTGACACGCTTTCTCTTCGATCGTTCGACGTTGACGCTTCGAATCGGTGCTGTGGCGGGTCGGTGACCCGGAGAACCACGACGGGCTATTGCGATGTGCGCCGGTCGTGGAGGCGGCGATCAGGGCGACGCGGGTTCTGGGTTCCCTACGGTGCCGGGCGGGGCGCGGGTGGTATGTACTCGCTCATTCGGCGACCCCTTTGTCGTGTCGGTCATGCGCGCACCACAACCGGTCCGGCGGCCTCGACCTCGCCCGCGAGCTCTTCGTCGAGATCGCTGTCCGTGATCAACGTGTCCACTTCGGACAGCGGCGCCACATGGGCGAAGTAGGACCGGCCGATCTTGGTGTGGTCGGCCAGCACGACCGTGCGACGAGCCGCCGCGACCATGGCGCGCTTGACGGCCGCCTCGGCGAGGTCGGGCGTGGTGAGGCCGTGCTCGACGGTCAGCCCGTTCGTGCCCATGAAGGCGACGTCCGGGTGGATGTCGGCCATCGCCCGCAGCGCCCAGCCCCCGACGGCGGCGAAGGTCCGCAGCCGGATAGTGCCGCCGAGGATGTGCAGGGTGATGTTCTGCCGTCCCGCGAGCATCATGGCCACGGGGAGGGCGTTCGTGACGACGGTGAGCTCGCGGTCGCCCGGCAGCAGCTCGGCGAGGCGGACGGTCGTGGTGCCGGCGTCGATGATGATCGCGCCACCGTCCGGGAGCTCGTCCAGCGCGGCCTTGGCGATCCGTTCCTTCTCGGCGGCCAGCAGGGTGTCGCGGTCCGCGAGCCCCTGCTCGAAACCGAGCCGCTCGACCGGGATCGCTCCGCCGTGCACGCGGCGGACCAGGCCGTGGCGTTCGAGGGCGGTCAGGTCGCGGCGGACGGTCTCGGGAGTGACGCCCAGATCGCGGGCAAGCGCAGCAACATCGACTCTGCCCTCGGCGCGTGCCGTGGCGAGGATCTGCTGGTTGCGCTCCGGTGCGTACACATCGACCCCATCGTCTCGACTTGGCTCGCCGTCATCAGCGAATGCCTTGTTAATGAACGTTTTACCCCCATCCGACTGCTGAGTCAAACCTTTTCGGACACGATCGGATACAAACAAGCCGAGATGCAGACACAAACGGGCATTTTCTTCCGCGTCGGAACAATCTCCCGACGGTGCCGACCGCGCAGAACGAGTCCATCGAGAGGCGAGTTCGCCATTCCGTGTCGAGTTCGCCGGTCGAAACCGGCGAGCTCGACGTCAAACCGGCGAACTCGAGGCCTGGCCGGCCTCGCTCGAGGCCGGGCCTGGGCTCGTGGCCGGGCCTGCCGGGCTCGTGGCCGGATCTCGCCTGCAGAGCGACGTCGCGACGGTGCCTGCCCCGGTGGGTCATCTGCCTGGCACGCTCGAGGCCGGGCTGCCCGGCCGACACTCGTCCGCGGCGGGCCTCAACGGCCCGGTGGCCGACGCGCCGCGCTCTGTGCAGGGCTCTGTGCAGCGAACGTGCACCCCTGGTGCTGTTTGGCTGCACGGAGCGCTGCACTGAGCGCCGCACCGCGCGCTTCAGGACGCGAGAGCGCAGCTCACGGGCCCGCCGGATCGAGTCGGCCACCCGGTTGAGAGGGCTCCCCCACGTTGCCCTGGCGGCCGGCGGCCTCTTATCACTCGGCAGATGAAGCGCTCTTCATGTCCGCCCCGGACGTTGCCTGGCGGCCGGCGGCCTCTGCATCACTCGCAGATGAAGCGAGCCTCAGATCCGGCCCGGCCCTCGCGGAGTCATTATGACGTCGGGACGCGGCAGGCCGGCCCGCGCCAAATGCGCCCGTTCGATCCTTTCGAGCACCTGCCGGCCGTTCGTCTGAATCTCGTGCGGCGTCACGGCAAGGCGGCTGATCCCGTACTCGGCGAAGATGCTGTCGACACGCACGGTCCGGTCCCAGTCCGAGCGCGAGGAGTGGAACTGGGCCGAGTGCACCTGGACGGCAAGCCCGACGTCGTCGAACCATGCGTCCGGAGCGGGAAGGACCGTGCCGTCCGCGGCTCGGAGCTCCGGGTTCGGCCAGGCGGCCGGAAGCACCTGACTGGTGGCGACCAGGTCGAGCAGGTCGACCTCGGCGACCGACCACGCACCCGTGCGGGCCGTCGCGAGCGCCCGGCGGAGGATGCCTGAACCGTTCTGCCTCCCGGCGCCGAGCTCATGCTCGAGCTCCTGCGGCCGCACCAGTTTCCGCTGGAGCGCTTCGATCACGACGGCGTCCGCGACCCGCTGGGACCTCGCCGCGCGCACGGCGTCCGCGACGGCTCGTGGCAGCGGCGCAAGCCGGACGATTCCATCGCAGACCGCGGCCGGGGCGATTCGTCGGCTCCGAGTCACGATGACGAATCCAGATCCGCGCGACGCCTGATTCACCGGGACCTGCATGTGGATCCGACCGTCGTCGACGACCGCGGTGATCCCGTGCCATCTCGCGGCCGAGCCGCCGCTCACCCGAGCGTCCGGACCGCACATCAGCTGCGCCGCGACCAGCAGCTGATCGGGAGCCAGGGTCCCGGTGAACAGCGCAACGACACCGGGAAGCACGTGCCGCCACGATCTGAGCGCTCTGTGTCGCAACGCCGCCGGGGAGATGCCGGCTGCCGTGAGCTGTCGGCGCGTGACGAGTCCTCGCTGGATGCCCGCGATCGAGATAAGTTCGGGTGGGATGTCGGCTGAGCCCATGCGTGCAGATTGCCGTCGCGCACGGATCCGTGCACCCGGCCGGGCACCGGACGGGGGACAGGCCGTGAATTCTCGTGGCTGAGGGTGGGGCATGTGCTCGGTCAATTCCCACGATTCGGCGGAACGGCGCCTCGTCCGGCTGGATCGAGGTCCTCTGTGCAGCGCTCTGTGCAGCGAATGTGCACCCCTGGTGCTGTTTGGCTGCACTGAGGGCTACACAGAGACACAAAAGGATCGCCCGCCGGCTCGAGGCCGACGGGCGATCTGTCAGTGCTGGGTCAGCGCGGAGGCTGGGGTCAGCGCGCGGGCTGGATCGACGCGCGAACTGGGTCAGCACGCGCGATGGGTCAACGGGCGGGCTGGGTCAGCACGCGGGCTGGGTCAACAGGCGGGCTGGGTCAGCACGCGCGATGGGTCAACGGGCGAACTGGGGTCAGCGCGCGAACCGGATCAACGGGCCCGCTGAGTCAGTGCGGCTGGTACGGGGAGACGACGACCTCGACGCGCTGGAACTCCTTGACGTCGGAGTAGCCCGTCGTCGCGAGGGCGCGCTTGAGGGCACCGATGAGGTTGAGCGTGCCGTCGGCCTGGCGGCCCGGGCCGAACAGGATTTCCTGGAGCGAGCCGGCGGAGCCCACCTCGACCCGCTCGCCGCGGGGCAGCGAGGGGTGGTGCGCCTCGGAGCCCCAGTGCCAGCCGCGCCCGGGAGCCTCGGTCGCGCGGGCCAGGGCGGCACCGAGCATGACCGCGTCGGCCCCGCACGCGACGGCCTTGACCAGGTCGCCCGAGCGCCCGACGCCGCCGTCGGCCACGACGTGCACGTAGCGGCCGCCGGACTCGTCCAGGTAGTCCTTGCGGGCCGCCGCGACGTCGGCCACTGCGGTCGCCATCGGCGCGTGGATGCCGAGCGAGACACGCGTGGTGTGCGCGGCGCCGCCGCCGAAGCCGACGAGCACCCCGGCCGCGCCGGTGCGCATGAGGTGCAGCGCGGCGGTGTAGGTCGAGGCGCCGCCGACGATCACCGGGACGTCGAGCTGGTAGATGAAGCGCTTGAGGTTGAGCGGTTCGGTGCGACCCGAGACGTGCTCGGCGGACACGGTCGTGCCGCGGATCACGAACAGGTCGACGCCCGCGTCGACGACGGTCTGGGAGAACTCCTGCGTGCGCTGCGGCGAGAGCGCCCCGGCCACGGTGACACCCGCCGCGCGCACCTCCTTCAGGCGCTGGGTGATCAGCTCGGCCTTGATCGGCTCCGCGTACAGCTCCTGCATCCGAGAGGTCGAGCGCACCGGGTCGAGCGTCGCGATCTCCGCGAGCAGCGGCTCGGGATCGTCGTACCGCGTCCAGAGCCCCTCGAGGTCGAGGACTCCGAGGCCCCCGAGGCGGCCCAGCGCGACGGCGGTCGCCGGGCTCATCACGGAGTCCATCGGCGCCGCCATCACGGGCAGGTCGAAGTGGTAGGCGTCGATCTGCCACCCGACGGAGACTTCCTCCGGGTCCCGCGTGCGCCGCGAGGGCACCACGGCGACGTCGTCGAAGGAGTAGGCGCGCCGTCCGCGCTTGCCACGACCGATCTCGATCTCGTTGCTCACCCGCCCAGTTTACCGGCGGCGCGCGGGGGCCGAGCCGGGCGACGCGTCCGACGGCGGTCCGGAGCCGGTCCGGCAGACGTCCGACGCCGGTCCGGCCGACCTGCGACACCGGTCCGGAAGACCTCCGGCGCCCGGTCCGACGGCCCCGGACGCGCGTCGGTCCCGGGCTGCGTGGGTGGCAAATGGGACGCTGCGGTCCGAAGGCAACCAGGAGGTAACGCAATGAGCTGGATCGATGGGCCGCTGTTGGGGTTCGACACCGAGACGACCGGGATCGACGTCGACGCCGACCGCATCGTCTCCGCGGCCCTGGTGCGTCGCGACGCGTCGGGCACCCATGTGCGGACCTGGCTCCTCGACCCGGGGGTGGACATCCCCGAGGCCGCGAGCGCGATCCACGGCATCACGACGCAGTACGCGCGGGCCAATGGCGAGCCGGCCGCCCTCGCGCTCAACGAGCTGGCCTCGGTGCTCGCCGAGGCGATCGCCGCCGGGGTTCCGGTCGTCGCCTACAACGCGACCTTCGATCTGTGCATCCTCGACGCGGAGCTCCGCCGGCACGGCCTGGCGACGCTCGCCGAGCGGCTCGGTCGCGACGTCGTGCCGGTGATCGACCCGCTCGTGCTCGACCGTGCCGCCGACCGGTACCGCTCGGGCAAGCGCAAGCTCGTCGACCTGTGCGCGTTCTACGACATCACCGACACCGGCCGGCTGCACACCGCCGACGTCGACGTGGTGGCGACCCTCGACGTGCTCGCGGCCATCGTGGTCCGCTACCCGGACCTCGGCGCGCTCGCGCTCGGCCCCCTGCACGAGCACCAGGTGACCGCCCACCGCGCGTGGGCCGAGGGCTTCAACGCATGGCGCACGAGCAAGGGCCTGACCGGCCCGGGCGCCGAGATCGGCTGGCCGGACCGGCGGATTCTCGTCGACCAGTCCGCGGACTGACGCCGGCCGCCCCCGCAGGGACGCTCGCTCGCGCCACCCGAGCCGTTCGCTCAGCGCGAGCTGTAGTTCGGGGCCTCGATCGTCATCTGGATGTCGTGCGGGTGCGACTCCTTGAGCCCGGCCGGCGTGATGCGCACGAACTGGCCGCGGTCCTGCAGCTCGGGGATCGTGCGCGCCCCGACGTAGAACATCGACTGGTGCAGCCCGCCGACGAGCTGGTGGGCGACCGCGCGCAGCGGGCCGCGGAACGGCACCTGGCCCTCGATCCCCTCCGGCACGATCTTCTCGTCGTTGGTCACGTCCGCCTGGAAGTACCGGTCCTTGGAGTAGGACACCCGGCCGCGCGAGGCCATCGCGCCGAGCGAACCCATGCCGCGGTAGTGCTTGTACTGCTTGCCGTTGACGAACACGAGGTCCCCCGGGCTCTCCTCGCAGCCCGCGAGCAACGAGCCGAGCATCACGGAGTCCGCCCCGGCGACGAGCGCCTTGGCGATGTCGCCCGAGTACTGCAGGCCGCCGTCGCCGATCAGCGGGACGCCGGCCGGCTTCGTGGCCTTGGCGGCCTCGTAGATCGCGGTGATCTGCGGGACGCCGACGCCGGCGACGACGCGGGTGGTGCAGATCGAGCCCGGTCCGACGCCGACCTTGACGCCGTCGGCGCCCGCGTCGACGAGCGCCTGCGCCCCGGCCCGGGTCGCGATGTTCCCGCCGATGACCTCGACGCCGCGGGCGGCGGGGTCGGTCTTGAGGCGGTGGATCATCGCCAGCATCGCCTGGGCGTGCCCGTGCGCGGTGTCCACCACGATGATGTCGACGCCGGCCTCGATCAGCGCGATCGCGCGCTCCCACGCGTCCCCGAAGAAGCCGACGCCGGCCGCGACCCGCAGCCGACCCTCGTCGTCCTTCGTCGCGTTCGGGAACTGCTCGGTCTTGACGAAGTCCTTGACGGTGATCAGGCCGGCGAGCCGCCCGGCGGAGTCCAGCAGCGGGAGCTTCTCGATCTTGTGCTTGGCGAGCAGCGCGGCGGCGTCGTCGCGCGTGATGCCGACCGGCGCGGTGATCAGCGGCATCGGCGTCATGATCTCGCGGACCCGGCGGTGCGCGAAGTCGCTCTGCGGCACGAAGCGCAGGTCGCGGTTGGTGATGATGCCGATCAGGGTCCGGTTCCCGTCGATGACCGGCAGGCCGGAGACGCGGTACTTGCCGCACAGCTGGTCGAGCTCGGCCAGGGTGGCCTCGGGGCCCACCGTCACGGGGTCGGTGATCATGCCCGACTCGGAGCGCTTGACCAGGTCGACCTGGTGCGCCTGGTCGGCGATCGACAGGTTGCGGTGCAGCACGCCGATCCCGCCCTGGCGGGCCATCGCGACGGCCATCCGAGCCTCGGTGACCGTGTCCATGGCCGCAGAGAGCAGCGGGACGGCGACCGAGATGTTGCGGGTCAGCCGCGTCGTGGTGTCCACCTCGGACGGGACGACGTCGCTCTCACCGGGGAGCAGCAGGACGTCGTCGTACGTCAGTCCGATGAGGGCGAACGGGTCGTGGGGAACGTTCGATCCGGGTGTGCCGAGCTCGGTCATCGAACGATCTTACGCGTGAGGCGCCGCGGATCAGGTCGTCGCGGCCACGTCGTGAGGCACGTCACCGACGACTAGCGGATCAGGCCCCGCCGGAGCCCGATGGCAACCGCCTGGGCGCGGTCGGACGCCCCCAGCTTGCGGAACAGCCGGCGCGCGTGGGTCTTGACGGTGTCCTCCGAGAGGAACAGACCGGCGCCGATCTGCGCGTTCGTCCGCCCATGACTCATCCCACCGAGCACCTCGAGCTCGCGCCGGGTCAGCTCGATCGGCACCATGCCGTCCGCGCTCACCCGCGGACTCGTCTCGAGCTGGGCGGCCACGGCCACGTTCCCGGTTGCCATCCCGGACGCCATCATCCGCTCCGGTCGCGCGGACTGCGCGGGCACGCTGCTCCCGAGGACGTGCGCGGCGACGGCGGCCAGCTCGGAACGGCCGACGTCGGGCGCGAGGAACCCGCGGGCCCCCAGCGCGATGGCCCGGTCGAGGGCGATCTCGTCGCCCGGCTGGGCCAGCATCACGATCACGGCGCCGATGTTCATCAGGCGCAGCCGCCGGATCGCCTCGACCGGCCCGGTACCGGGCAGGTGGGCGTCGAGCAGCACCATCGCGGGCGACTGGCGTCGCGCGAGGACCAACAGCTCCTCGCCCGAGGCCGCGAGGCGCGCCGGAGCCAGGGCCGGCAGCCCGTAGGCAGCCGCAACAAGCCGTTCGCGCACGACCGCCGAGCCGTGGCACACAATGACTCCTGCCATCTCTTCGCTACCTCCCTCCGCCTGGGTGCACCGGCTGCGGTGCTCATTCTCATCCAATGTTCACTATCGACGCGCCATCGACGAAGATGAGGGTGGGAACGGGGTGAATCGACGGGATCCGGATCGAAATGCCGCAAACTAGGGCATATCACTCGCCGATCGCAAGGATTTCCCGCAGCAGACCGGCGAAGTTGCTGGCCAGCCGCACCGCGGGGGCCAGGCGCAGGGCGGACTCGGCGCGCCCCTCCCCCAGCCCGACGAAGAGCGGAAGGTCGGGTTCGGCGGCGGTCAGCTCGGCCAGCACGGTCAGGTCCGGGTCCGCATGCTCGCTGAGCAAGACGACCGCGACCGGGCGCGACATCGCCACCAGCTCGAGCACCCGGCGCGGGTCCACCGGCCCGGTGACGACGCGGGCCTCCATACCCTCGTCGGCGAGCGCCGCGGCGAGCACGTGCAGCACGAGGGGGCGCCGCTCGCGCGGCGGGGCGAGCAGCAGCGCGAGGCGATGCCCGACGCCGGGGCGGACGCCGTCGGGCACCCGGCGCGCGGCCAGGACCGCGAGCGCCGCGGTGTCCAGCACCCATTCCGGGTCCTCGCCCGGCCGTGCCAGCTCGGTGCGCGCCGCGAGGCTCGAGCGCGCGGGCTCGAGCAGCTCGGTCCACCAGGTCGCGACATCGACCGCTGCGGCGCCGAGCAGGCGTCGGCAGCCGCGATCGTCGTCGTGCAGGGCCGCCTCGACGAGCAGCCCGGGTCTGGCGATCTCGTCCCGCCTCGCCCCCGCGCGCCGGGCGGCACCGGGGGCGCGGCCCCGGACCCGGTCCATCGCCCGGGCCGAGCGTGCGGCGTCCACCGGCGCGACACCGTCGATCGTCAGTCGGCGCATCACGAGCAGCCGGGCGACGTCCTCGATCGTGTACCTGCGGTGGGAGCCCGCGGTGTGCGCTGACGGCCCGAGCCCGTAGCGGCGGTCCCAGGTCCGCAGCGTCGCGGGGGCCACCCCGAGCCGGCGAGCGACGGCTGCGACGGCGAGCGCCGGCGGCTCGGGACCCGCTCCCGAGCGCTCCGTGGCGACCCGGTCGGCGTCGCTCACCCGGGGCCGGGCGACCTTCATGGAATCGATTCTGCCGGTCCCGCGGACAGCACGCAGGACGAGCGCGGGCTACCGGATCGCGGCGAGCAGGTCGTCATGGGTCGCGGTCCCGCTCGCGTACGACCATCGGTCGGTGCCCACGCGCTTCTCCCCCGCCCGACCGCCCGCCTCGCGCACCAGCAGCGCGCCGGGAGCCCAGTCCCACGCGAACACGTCACGCTGGAGCCACAGGTCGACCCGGCCGGCGGCCAGCCAGGCGAGCTCCAGGGTTCCCGAGCCGCGAGCGCGGGTGCTGGCCGCCTGCCCGACGACGCGCTGCAGGACCGCCGCGGACGCGTCGCCGGGGTCCAGATAGGTGGCAAGGATCGCGTGATCGAGCGCGGGCCCGGCGGCCATCGTCAGCCGCTGCCCGTTCAGCCAGCACCCGCCACCCCTGGACGCCGAGAAGGTCCCACCGGAGGCCGGGTGGTGCACCGCCGCGGCGAGCCCGCCATCGTCGTCCTCGAGCGCGACGGCCGAGCACCAGAACGGGTCGCCCCGGACGAAGTTGAGCGTTCCGTCGATCGCGTCCACGAGCCAGCGCCGGTCCCCGGCGCGCGTCGTGCCCTCCTCGCCGAGGATCCCGTCGGCTGCCCGCCGCGCGAGCAGCAGGTCGCGCACGGCGTGCTCCGCCGCGATGTCCGCCCGCGTGACGACATCGCCGGGGGTGCCCTTGGACGTCACCCGTAGCGCGTCTCGCGACCAGGACAAGAAGGACGAGGCGACCTCAGCGGCAAGCGTGGCGGCCTCGACGGCGAGGGCGCAGTCCTCGGTGGGGTTCATCGGCTCACCCTAGGGACCCCGCCGCAGTGGCCCCGAAACCGGTCCCGGAGCGGCGAAGTTCGCCGGGCGATACGAATAATTCTCCGACCAGGGGGCTTGAACAACTTTTGACTCGGTTGTAGCGTTTCGAACACAGCACGAAACCTCGCAATATGCACGTGAACTGCACAAACGCGACCGCACCGGGGGCAACGCGGCTCCTGGTGCGTCGGAAGACGAGTCAAGGAGGACCCCGTGACCGAGATCTCGCGTCTGCCCGGACCGGTGATGGACCTGTGGGAGTGGCAGTTCGAGGGGGCCTGTCGCGATGCGGACGAGACCCTCTTCTTCCACCCCGAGGGCGAGCGTGGCTCCGCCCGACGTCGTCGCGCCGAGGCCGCCAAGGCCATCTGCGCCACCTGCCCGGTCATCCGGCAGTGCCGCGAGCAGTCGCTCACGGTGCGCGAGCCGTACGGCGTCTGGGGAGGCCTCTCCGAGGACGAGCGCGCCGCCATCCTGGCGAGACCGGTCAGCCACGCCATCTGACTGCCACGCCATCTGATCTAACCCGCCCAAAACAGCCGTAACGTCCGAGCGTTGACGTCCTATAGGACGTCAACGCTCGGACGTTACGAGGTGTGCACGTGGTGGGGCGTGCGAGGTTGCGGGGTTTGCGAGGCGGGTCGCGGGGGTTGCGAGGGGGTGCGGGACGACGAACGCCCCCGCATCCGGTCGGAACCGGGGGCGGGGGCGTCGTCGTACTGGGTCGTGCTGACTGCCAAGTACTACTTGACGACGATCGCGAGGATGTCGCGCGCGGAGAGGATGAGGTACTCCTCGCCGTCGTACTTGACCTCGGTGCCGCCGTACTTGCTGTAGATGACCTTGTCGTTGACGGCAATGTCAAGCGGAACCCGCTTGCCGTTGTCGTCGACGCGGCCGGGGCCTACGGCAAGGACGGTGCCCTCCTGGGGCTTCTCCTTGGCACTGTCCGGGATGACCAGGCCCGAGGCCGTCGTCTGCTCTGCCTCGAGCGCCTTGACGACAATGCGGTCCTCGAGCGGCTTGATGGAGACCGACACTGCGGACCTCCCCTTCTTCGCGTGAGTAACTGAATGAACGAATCTCGCAGGCGTGGTGGTTCACCCGTCGTCGCGGGAGCCGGGGAGAACCTGCCGATGCGATTGGCAACCTCATGTCGAGACCGCCACCGCTCACTCTAGGAACCGAGTTAGCACTCGGTCAAGGTGAGTGCCAGCCCCGCCCACGAATCCGGGCCGCCCGTGACAGGATCGCGCCATGGATGCCACGGGCCTCGCCAAGCTGCTCAGCCCCGACGGGTGGGCGCTGCTGTCCGCGCTGCCGCCATACGAGGAGGCGCGCGCGATGGTGCTCTCGGACCGGTTGCGCCGCGAGGGCATCGACCCCGAGCTCACCGCGGCGGCGCTGACCCAGTCCCGCCTGCGCGCCAAGGCGCACGCCAAGTTCGACACGTTCGCGGACGGGATGCTCTTCACCCCGGCCGGCCTGGAGCAGGCCACCCGGCTGACCGTCGCAGCGCACCACGCGCGCCGGTACGTCGCCGCCGGGGTGACGAAGGTGGCCGACCTGACCTGCGGGATCGGCGCCGACTCGATGGCCTTCGCCGGGGTCGGGCTGACCGTGCTGGCCGCCGACACCGACGAGCTCACCGCGGCCCTGGCCACGGTGAACCTGCGGCACTTCCCCGAGGCGGTGGTCCGGCACGCGGACGGCCTCGCGATCGACTTCGCGGCCGAGGGCGTGGACGGCCTGTACGCGGACCCCGCGCGCCGCTCGTCCGGCAAGCGGCTGTTCGACCCGAAGGCCTACTCCCCGCCGCTGGACTCGGTGCTCGCGCTGCGCGCGCAGGTCCCGGCGCTCGGCGTGAAGATCGGCCCCGGCGTCCCGCACGCCGCGCTGCCGCCCGACGCCGAGACCCAGTGGGTCTCGGTCGACGGGGACGTGGTCGAGGCCGGGCTGTGGTTCGGGCCGCTCGCGCCCGACGGGCCCGGGCGCAGCTCGCTCGTGCTGCGCGGGACGTCCGCCCGGGTGGTGCGCGACGAGCTCGGCGGCGCCGCGCCCGACGTCGGGCCGGTCGGCGGCTACTTCTACGAGCCCGACGGCGCGGTCATCCGCGCGGGGCTCGTCGCACAGATCGCGCACGAGGTCTCCGGCCGGCTGGTGGACGGCACGATCGCCTACATCACGTCCGACACGCTGCACGCGAGCGACGCCGCGACCGGCTACCGGGTGCTCGACACGCTCCCGTTCGGCCTCAAGCGGCTGCGCACCTACCTGCGCGAGCGCAACGTCGGGCGGCTCACGATCAAGAAGCGCGGCACGGCCGTCACGCCCGAGACGCTGCGCAAGCAGCTCGACCTGCACGGCAACGAGGAGGCAACGATCGTGCTGACCCGGGTCGCAGGATCCCAGCAGGTGATCGTGGTGGAGCGGCTGTGATGCAGATCCCGTTCGCGCACTCGGGCCGCTCGAGCGTGGGCATCGAATGGGAGATCGCCCTGGTCGACAAGGACTCCGGCGACCTGCGCCAGGTCGCGCAGACCGTGCTGGACGCGGTGCGACCGCCCGGCGGCGGCGAGCACCCGAACATCCGCCAGGAGCTGCTGGTCAACACGATCGAGGTCGTCTCGGGGGTGTGCCAGAACGTCGGGCAGGCCGGCGCGGACCTGCAGCGCGCGATCGACGAGGTGCGCACCGTGACCGACCCGCTGCGCGTGGAGCTGATGAGCGCGGGCACGCACCCGTTCGCGCGGTGGGCGCAGCAGAAGGTCACCGACAAGCAGCGGTACGCGACCCTGATCGACCGGACCCAGTGGTGGGGCCGGCAGATGCTGATCTACGGGGTGCACGTGCACGTCGGCATCGAGGACCGGGACAAGGTCCTGCCGATCCAGCGCGCCATGCTCACCTACTTCGCCCACCTGCAGTCGCTCTCGGCGTCGAGCCCGTTCTGGGGCGGGAAGGACACCGGGTACGCCTCCAACCGGGCGCTGATGTTCCAGCAGCTGCCGACGGCGGGGCTGCCGTTCCAGTTCGAGCGCTGGGAAGAGCTCGAGGGCTACATCGCCGACATGGTGCACACCGGCGTGATCGACCAGTTCGACGAGGTGCGCTGGGACGTGCGCCCGTCGCCGCGGTTCGGCACCCTCGAGACCCGGGTGTGCGACGGCGCCACGAACCTCACCGAGGTCACCGCGCTGGCCGCGCTCACGCACTGCCTGGTCGAGCACTTCTCGACGATGCTCGACGAGGGCCGCGAGCTGCCGACCATGCCGACCTGGTTCGTCCAGGAGAACAAGTGGCGCTCGGCACGGTACGGGATGGACGCGATCATCATCCTGGACAAGGCCGGCAACGAGGAGCTCGTGACCGACGCCGTCGAGCGCCTGCTCACCGAGCTGGAACCGGTAGCCGCCCGACTGGGCTGCCTGCGCGAGCTCGACGCCGTCCGCATCATCCTCAAGCGCGGCGCCTCCTACCAACGCCAACGCGCGGTGGCCCGCCGCAACGCCGGCGAGCTGGACGCGGTCGTCGCGGCCCTGGTAGCCGAGATGCGCGCCGGCCGCCCCCTGTAGCGCCGAGCCGCCGCCGAGAGTCCGACCGAACCACCCGCAACGTCCAGACGCTGACGTCCTATAGGACGTCAGCGCTCGGACGTTGCGGTGTCGGCGAGAGGGTTTGCCAGAGGATGTGGTCCTGCCAGGTGCCGGCGATCTTCAGGTACGCCGGGGCGATGCCGTAACGGGTGAAGCCCGCGCGTTCCAGGACGCGCTGGGAGCGGACGTTGTGCAGCATCGTCTCCGCCTGCAGCCGGTGCAGCCCCAGCTCCTCGAAGGCCACCCGCACAATGTCGCGCACGGCAGCCGTCGCGACGCCGCGACCGTTGTCGGTCTCGCCCACCCAGTAGCCGACGCTGCACGACTGGAACGGGCCGCGGACGATGCCGTTGAGCGTGATGCGGCCGACCAGGTCGCCGTCGTCATCCAGGATGACGTGCGGGAGCGTCGTGCCGAGCTCGCACTGCTCGAGCGCGGCCTGCATGAGGACGCGCTGGATCTCGGCGGTGGCGTAGTCGTCGCCGCGGACCGGGGACCACGGGGCGAGGAACTCGCGATTGCGCAGGAGCAGACTCACCAGCTCCGGGACGTCGTCGGGCCGGATCAGGCGGGTGGTGATCATCCGCCCATCCTCCCCCGCCCCCGCCCCGACGTGTCAGCCCTTGCGCGCGGTAGGGACCGCGCTCAGCCTGACAACTCCAGCGCCACTCGACGTGTCAGCCTCAGCGCGCGGTAGGGACCGCGCTGGGTCTGACACGTCTGGTGGGGCTAGGCGTAGACCTGGGTGAGCGGCATCGAGGAGTCGACGGGGAGGTTCAGGGCCGACGGCGGGATGCCGCGGCGGACCGCAGCCGCGCCGAGGGCCGCGATCATGGCGCCGTTGTCGGTGCAGAACCGGATCGGCGGGATGCGCAGCTCGATGCCGGCCTCCGCGCAGCGGACGGCGGCCAGGTCGCGCAGCTGGGAGTTCGCGGAGAACCCGCCGCCGATCACGAGGGTGTCGACCCCGTGCCGCCGGCACGCGGCGATGGTCTTGGCGGTGAGCACGTCGGCCACCGCGGCGGCGAACGACGCCGCGACGTCGGCCACCGGGACCGGCGTGCCGGCGTCCTCGCGGGTCTCGACCCAGCGCGCGACCGCCGTCTTGAGGCCCGAGAACGAGAAGTCGTACGCGTGCTTGGCCTGGTCCTTGGCGGCCGTGAGGCCGCGCGGGAACCGGATCGCGCGCGGGTCGCCCTCGCGGGCGAGCCGGTCGATGTGCGGGCCGCCGGGGTACGGCAGGCCGAGCAGGCGGCCGACCTTGTCGAACGCCTCCCCCGCGGCGTCGTCCAGGGTGGAGCCGAGCTCGGTCACCCCGGTCACGATGTCGTCGACCAGCAGCAACGAGGAGTGCCCGCCGGAGACGACCAGCGCCATCACCCGGTCCGGGAACGGTCCGTGCACGAGCTCGTCGACCGCCGCATGCCCGATCACGTGGTTCACGCCGTACAGCGGCACGTCGAGCCCGATCGCGAGGGCCTTGGCCGCGGCGGCACCGATCGTGAGCGGCCCGACCAGGCCCGGCCCGGCGGTCACCGCGATGGCGTCGACCTCACCGAGGTCGACGTCGGCGCCCTCGAGCGCACGGCGGATGGTCGGCACCATCGCCTCGAGGTGGGCTCGCGAGGCGACCTCGGGGATGATCCCGCCGTACCTCGCGTGCTCCTCCATCGAGCTCGCGACGGCGTCGATGAGCAGCTCCTCGCCGCGCACGAGCGCGACACCGGTCTCGTCGCAGGACGTCTCGATGCCAAGGACGAGGGGGGCAGACATGGGCCTCAGGTTAGTCGGGCCGAGCGGTCGGGCCGTCGCGGCACGATCGGTCCCCGCAGGCTCGGGTGAGCGGAGTCACACGCGATCTCGGAATGATCCAGGAGTAGTTGAGGGTTAAACCAACCATGACCACCGAGACTGCTGACCTGTCCGCCCTCGACTTCACGCCCGGGAGCCTGGCTGTGAGCCCGGAGACCGCCGACCTGCTGTTCCGCCAGGCACACACCGTGAACACCTTCGCCAACGGCGAGGTGTCGGACGAGCAGATCCAGGCGGCGTACGACCTGCTCCGCTGGGGTCCGACCGCCATGAACACCCAGCCGCTGCGCCTGCTCCTGGTGCGTGCGCCCGAGGCGCGCGCCCGCCTCGGGGAGCACATGGCCGAGGGCAACCGCGCGCGGGTGCTGGCCGCGCCGCTCACGATCGTCGCCGCGGCGGACACGAACTTCCACGAGCACCTCGGGACGCTGGTGCCGCACATGCCCGGTGCGCGCGACATGTTCGCCGGGGACGCCACCGCACGCGAGGCGATGGCGCGCACGTCGGCGCTGATCCAGGTGGGCTACCTCGTGGTTGCGCTGCGCGCCGTCGGCCTGCACGTCGGACCGATGGGCGGCTTCGACGCGGGTGCGATCGACGCGGACCTGCTCGCCGGCACCGACTGGAAGTCGCTGCTGGTGCTCAACGTCGGCACGCCGTCGGGCCCGGACGCCTCCCGTCCGCGCGCGCCGCGCCTGGAGTTCGCCCAGGCGTCCATCAGCGCCTGAGTCAGCCGGTGGCGAGCGGATCCGGCCCGACGGCGACGTCGCGGGCCGGATCCGCCGACCATTGCGACCACGAGCCGGTGTACAGCGCGGCCTCGATCCCGATCGAGGCGAGGGCCGCGACCTCGTGCGCCGCGGTGACGCCCGAGCCGCAATAGACGCCGAGGCCGGTTGGCGCGGACTGGTCGCCGGATGCGGCGGATGCGGCGGGGTCGGCCGCCGGGGTCGCGACGCCGAGCGCGGCGAACCGGTCCCGGAGTGCAGCCGCGTCGAGGAACCGGCCGTCGGCGTCGAGGTTCCCGGTGGTCGGCGCCGACACGGCGCCCGGGATGTGGCCTGCGCGCGGGTCGATCGGTTCGACCTCCCCGCGGTACCGCTCTTCGGCGCGCGCGTCGAGCAGCAGCCCGCCACCGCGGACGGCGAGCGCCTCCGCGTCGTCGGCGTCGAGCGAGGGCAGCGCACCGGCGGTGAGGGTCACGTCGCCGGGGGCGGGCTCGACGGCGCCCCGCTCGAGCGCGCCGCCGTCGCCGAGCCAGCCGGCCAGGCCGCCGTCGAGCAGCCGGACGTCGCCGAACCCCGCCCAGCGCAGCAGCCACCAGGCCCGCGCGGCCGACGTACCGCCGCTCGCGTCGTACGCCACGACCGGCACCCCGGCGCGCACTCCCCAGCGGCGCGCGGCGGCCTGCAGGACCGCGACGCTGGGCAGCGGGTGGCGCCCCTGCGCCGCGCTCGGCGGGGCCGCGAGCTCGGTCTCCAGGTCCACGAAAACCGCGCCCGGAATGTGCCCGGCGGCGTGCTCGGTGCGTCCGTCGGGGCCACCGAGCGACCACCGGACGTCCAGCAGTACGACCGGCTCGCCGACCTCGAGCGTCAGCGCGAGCTCGGCGGGCTCGATGAGCACGGCGGCCCGGACGGGATCGGCGGCGTCGGTGGTCATGAGGTCCCCTTGCTCAGCACGCACTGCATGGTCCAGGCGTCGATGTTCTCGGGCTGGTAGTAGCGGCGGCGGCGCCCCACACGCTCGAAGCCGAAGCGTTCGTAGAGCGCGATCGCGGGCTCGTTGTCGACGCGGACCTCGAGCAGCAGGGCGCGCGCTCCGAGGTCGCGGGCCCGCCCGACGAGCGCCGCGAGCAGCTCGCCGCCGATCCCCCGGCCGCGGTAGGTGCGGGCGACGCCGATGGTCATGACGTGCGCGTCGTCGCCGTCGAACCACACGCCCGCGTAGCCGGCCAGGGGGTTCTCCGGGGCCGCGGCGGGAGCGGCGGCGGGCGCGCCGACGGGGCCGACGGCGGCCGACCGGCCGGGTCCGGCGGGCTCGGATCCCGCGGGCAGCTCGGCCGCGACGTACCACCGCCCGGGACCGTCGAGCTCGTCGGCGAGCATCGCGGCGGACCACGCGCTGGCCCCGAAGAGCTCGCGCTCGAGCCGGACGACCGTCGGGAGGTCGCCCGTGAGCAGCGGCCGGACGACCACGGGCACGTTCGAGCCGGCCGGGCCGGTCGGGCTCGCGGTCATCCGAGGGCCCGCTTGCGCTCGGCGGGCGGCATCACGTCGGGCCGGCGCAGGTACAGCGGCTCGGTGGGCAGCGCGTCGCCGCGCGCGGACCGCAGCAGCGCGAGGCGGGCAAGGACGGCCGGGTCGGGGTCGACGGGCCCGCCGGCGGTCGGCGGCAAGATCTCCGGGTACAGGCTCGCCCCGCGCCCGACGACGACGGCGCCGGCCAGGTGCCCGTCGGCCGCGACCTGGGCGGCGCTCGCCACGCCGGGGCCTGCGACGAGCTGGACGTCGACCTGCCGGGCGGCGCCGGACTGATAGGTACCTGACTGGTCCGCGCCGGACCGGGTGGTGCCGGCCCCCGCAGCCTCCGACCCGACGCCGGCGACCACGCGGTACCGGGCCCAGTAGACCTCGCGCCGCCGCGCGTCGGTGGCCACGAGCACCTCGGTGCCGGCCGCGAGCGCGAGGTCGGCCGCGGCCTGGGCCGCGAGCGCGTCGAGCCCGGACACGCCGTGCACGGGGATCCCGAGCGCGAGCCCGAGCGTGCGGGCCGTGACGAGCCCGACACGAAGGCCGGTGAACGGGGCCGGCCCGGTCCCCACGACGACCGCGGTGAGCGCGGTCCGATCGGTCCCGGTCTCGGCGAGGAGCTCGGCGATCATCGGGGCGAGCTGTTCGGCGTGCCGCCGCTCCTCGTGCACCACGCGCGAGGCGAGCGTGCCGCCGTCGTCGGCGAGCAGGGAGACGGCGACCGCCGCGGACGTGTCGAGGGCGAGGACGGGCACGCGGGTCAGCCTACGACCGGCAGCGCGACCCCGGCCCAGCGCGTCCCGACGGCCCGGATCCGCACGGTCCGGGTCCCGGCCGCGGCATCGAGCTCGTCGGGATCCAGGTTCTCGCCCGCGCCCGCGTCCAGGCCGCCGTGCGGGCGTTCGATGCTCACCTCGAGGCGGTCCTGCGCGAGGGACTCCAGCAGCCCCTCGCCCCACTCGACGACCGTCACGGACTCCTCGAGGCTGGTGTCCAGGTCGAGCGCCTCGACCTCGTCGAGCGAGCCGAGCCGGTAGGCGTCGACGTGCACGAGCGCCGGGCCGGCCGCGAGCGGCGGGTGCACGCGGGCGATGATGAAGGTGGGCGACGCGACCCGGCCGCGCACGCCGAGGCCGGCGCCGATGCCCTGGGTGAACGTCGTCTTGCCCGCCCCGAGCGAGCCGCTGAGCAGCACCAGGTCGCCCGCGCGCAGCACGCCCGCGAGCGCGCGCCCGTACTCGCGCGTCGCGTCGGCGTCGGGCAGCTCCACCCGCACGTCGGCGGCGCTCACACCGCCGGCCGGTTCAGGTAGACGCGGGGCACGCGGACCCCGAGGCGGGTGACGATCTCGTAGCCGATCGTGCCGGCGGCGCGCGCCCAGTCCTCGGCGAGCGGACCGCCGTCGGCCCCGGTGCCGAAGAGCTCGACCCGGTCGCCGGCGACCTCCCGCGCCCCGGGCCCGAGGTCCACCACGAACTGGTCCATGCAGACCCGCCCTGCCACGGCGAGGCGCCGCCCGCCGACCTGGACGGGGCCGCCGGGGTGCTCCGGGAGCGAGCCGGAGGCGTGCCGCGGGATGCCGTCGGCGTACCCGAGCGGGACGACGCCGAGGACGGTCGCGGTCGGGGTCGTGTAGGCGTGCCCGTACGAGACCCCGTACCCGGCGGGGACCTCCTTGACGCTCACCAGCTCGGCCTCGAGCGTCATCGCCGGGACGAGGCCGAACACGCGGGGGCCGCCGAGCTGCGGGGCCGGGGAGATGCCGTAGAGCGCGATCCCGGGACGCACCAGGTCGTAGTGCGCCGACGGGTTGGTCAGCGTGGCGGCCGAGTTGGCGAGGTGGCGCACCTCGAGGGCGGCGCCGCGGGAGGTCGCCAGCGCGACGGCCTCGGCGAAGACCTCCTGCTGGGCCGGCACGCTCGGGTGCTCCGGCTCGTCGGCCATCGCGAAGTGCGACCAGACGCCGACGACGGCGACCGCACCCTCGGCCTGCGCCTTCAGCGCGTCGTCGAGCACGTCGGCGAACACGGGCGGCAGCATGCCGTTGCGACCCAGCCCGGTGTCGACCTTGAGGTGGATGCGGGCGGTCCGACCGGCCTCGCGCGCGGCGGCGACCACGGCCGCCAGCGCCCACGGTGCCGCGACGGACACGTCGATGTCGGCCTCGATGAGCTCGCGCAGCGCGCCGGACGGGGAGTACAGCCAGGTGAGGATCGGGCCATCGAACCCCGCCGCACGCAGGGCGAGGGCCTCGTCGCTCTGCGCGACGCCGAGCCACGTCGCGCCGCCCGCGATGGCGGCCCGGGCGACCGGGACGAGCCCGTGCCCGTACCCGTCGGCCTTCACGACCGCCATCACCTGGGCGGTCGGGGCGACGGCGGCCAGGGTGCGCACATTGGCGCTGATCGCGGCGAGGTCGACGACCGCACGCGCAGGATAGGAGCTCACGGGTCCAGTCTCCCACCCGCCCATTTCCGCCCCGGCCGGGCCGGAGGCGCGCGCGAGTGCGGGCGAATGGCTGCCCCGGAAGGCCTTTTGGCAGCCATTCGCCCGCACTCGCGGCCGACGACGGGGTCAGTCGGCCAGCAGGGTGGCGATCGTTCGGGGCAGGGCGTCCGCAACCGCCAGGGCGCTCACGGGACCGCCCGGTTGGGCGGCGTGCGCCGCGCGGCCGTGCACGGCGGCCGCACAGGCCGCCAGGGCGGCGGCCAGCGTCGGGTCGGCGACGACGTCGGCGGCCCGGCCCGCGAGCAGGGCGCCGAGCAGGCCGGTCAGCACGTCCCCGGCGCCCGCGGTCGCGAGCCACGCGGGCGCGTCGGCCTGGGTGTAGACGGCGCCGTCCGCGCCGACGACGACGGTCGTGGCGCCCTTGAGCAGCACCGTCGCCCCGGTCAGCTCGTGGGCGCGGCGGGCCCAGCGCAGCGGCGCGTCCTCGATCGCGGCCCGGTCGACGTCCTCCCCGAGCCCGGCGAGCAGCGCGGCGAGCTCGCCCGCGTGCGGGGTCAGCACGACCCAGGGCGCGAGCCGGTCCGGCAGCAGCGCGAGCGCTCCGGCGTCCAGGACCGCGGGCAGCGCGGTGTCTCCCGCGGCCGCGAGCGCGTCCTGGATGCGGGCGGCCTGCGCGGTGTCGTCCGGGTCGACGCCGGGCCCGAGCGCCCACGCCTGCACCCGCCCGTTCCCCGCGACCACCTCGGGCCGCGCGGTGAGCACGGCGGCCGTGACGCCGGGCGAGCCCAGGTAGCGGACCATGCCGACCCCCGAACGCACCGCCGAACCGACGGTCAGCACCGCAGCCCCCGGGTAGGCGGGCGTTCCGGCGACCACGCCGAGCACCCCGCGGGAGTACTTCTGCGCGGCGCTCGCCGGGATGGGCCACAGGGCCGCCAGCTCGGGCGTCTCCAGGCGGGCGACCGCCGGTGGCTCGTCGGACAGGTCGAGCCCGAGGTCCACGATCTCCAGGCGCCCGACGACGGCGCTCGCCGGCGGCAGCAGCAGGCCCGCCTTGGCGGCCCCGAAGGTGACGGTGAGGTCGGCGGGCAGGACGGGGGCGGGGGTCGGGGCGCGCGTCGGCAGGCCGTCGGCGGCCGTACCGGCGCGGTCGGGCTGGTCGGGCACCTCGGGTGCGGCGACGGGCAGCTCGCCATCGTCGACGCCGATTCCGCTCGGGGCGTCGACGGCGACCACGAGCGGACGACCCCGGCCGCCGCCCGCCAGCTCCTCGGCGAGCGCCCGCACGACGGCGGCCGGCGCGCCGCGCAGGCCCCCGCGCGCGCCGATCCCGAGCAGGCCGTCGAGCACGACGTCCGAAGCGGCCGCCTCGGCGACGGCGTCGGCCACGCGGACGCGGCGGCCCGGACCGCCGTCGACCAGGCTGACGACGACGCCGCCGGCGGCGCGCAGGGCGGCGAGCCCGCCGTCGTGCAC
>NZ_DATCNW010000363.1:0-21537 GCF_036565025.1 Pengzhenrongella sp. | reverse complement strand
TTGAGGCCGTCAGGGTTTGAGGACCTTGCCCGACGGCGTCCCACGGGCCGGGGCGATCTCCGCGAGCCAGGACGTGAGAATCGCCGAGACCCGGTCCGGCGCCTCCTCGGGCAGGAAGTGTCCCGCGCGGGGGATCACCTTGAAGCGGTACTCGGGCCCGGCGACGGCCACGTCGTCGCCCGTCAGCGCGGCGTGCGAGGCAGGCAGGCACCGGTCGGCGCCGCCGTGCAGCTGGAGCGTCGGGACTCCTGCGGGGGTGCGCAGCGCGGCGAGGTATCGGCGGCCGTCCAGGCGCGGCGTCGAGCGGACCATCCAGCGCATCTGCTCCATCGCGCTGTGCGCCGCGAACGGGACGCGCGCGGCGGCGCGGTAGGTCGCGAGGGTCTCCTCGTCCAGCCAGCCGGGTGCGCCCCATTCGTGCAGCACGCGGGCGACCAGGTCGGACCGGGTCATCGCGCGCTCGGGCAGGTACGGGAGCTGGAAGAACGCGAGCCGGCGGGCGGCGGCGGGGCGCATGGTCCGGCGCAGGCCGGCGTTCAGGTGCAGCGGGTGCGGCGCGGAGATCGCGGCCACGGCGCGGGTCACGTCCGGATGGAGCGCCGGCATCGACCACGCGACGGCGCCCCCGAGCCCCTGCCCGACGACGACCGCCCGGTCCGCACCGAGGGACCGGATCAGGCCCGCGACGTCCCGGCTGAGGGTCGGCACGTCGTAGCCGTGCGGGGGCTTGTCGGACGCCCCGGTGCCGCGAAGGTCCATCGCGGCGACTCGGTAACCGGCGTCCGCGAGCGACTCGAGCTGGTGGCGCCACGCCCACCAGAACTGCGGGAACCCGTGCAGCAGCACGATCAGCGGGGTGTCACGGTCGTCCGGTCCGGCGAGCGCAACGTGGAACCGCGCGGCGTTCGCGGGCACGAACTGGTGTCGCCAGGGCCCTGGCAGCAGGACGGCGCTCGAATCGACAATCACGGCGCGAACTTACCGGTTCAGGCAGGCCGATCGCGCGCCGAAGGTCCTGCGCGCGCCGGAGCGAGCCCGGCGATCGGCGCGGCGATCGAGCACGGACAGCGCCGATCGCCTCACGCCTCGGCGGCCGCGATCACACCCGCGACGTCACCCAGGACCGGTTCGAGCCCGCTCTCGCGGCGGTCCTTCGGCGGGTCGAAGCGGTAGCCGACGTTGCGCACCGTGCCGATGAGCTGTTCGTGCTCGGGCCCGAGCTTCGCCCGGAGCCGTCGCACGTGCACATCGACCGTGCGCGTGCCTCCGTAGTAGTCGTAGCCCCAGACCTCCTGGAGCAGCTGGGCACGGGTGAAGACCCGGCCCGGGTGCTGCACGAGGTACTTGATGAGCTCGAACTCCTTGTACGTCAGGTCCAGGGGTCGCCCGCGCAACCGCGCGCTGTACCCGCCCGCATCGATCGTCAGCTCGCCCGCGGAGATCTCCTGCGGTCCGCTCTCGAAGCCCGCAGAGGCCGAGCGTTCGATGGCGAGCCGGAACCGGCACTCGACCTCGGCGGGGGACGCGTTCTCCAGCAGGAGGTCGTCCACCCCCCAGTCGGCCTTCACGACCGTCAGCCCGCCCTCGGTGAGCACAAGGATGAGCGGGACGTCGAGGCCGGTGGCGCGCAGCAACCGGCAGGTGGTGCGGGCGGCGACCAGGTCGCGTCGGGCATCGAGCAGCACGATGTCGGAGTCCGGCGCGTCGACGAGCGCCGACGGCTCGACGGGCAGTACTCGGATGCGGTGCGACAACAGACCCAGTGCCGGAAGCACCTGGGCCGAGCCGCCCGCGGTGGGTGTGAGGAGCAGGAGGTCTGCCACGGATGAATCCCCCTCGGGGCTCAAGGGGTGCCAGTTTACCGCTCTGCACGACGCGGAACTGCGGCCGGGCTCGATCGGCACAGCGGCCCGGCGTTTCTGAGAGACTCGTGCCCGTGCTCGGCCCCTCCCATAACTACGCGACCGCCGTGACCCATGTCCCGAGCGGAGCTGTGAACATCTGATGGACATCACATCGCGCGCGGTGGCCACGGCCGCCGTGGCCGCCCTCGTCGCCGTCGCCGCCTTCCTCGGGGAGGTGCCGCTGATCGCTCTCGCGGGGATCCTCAGCCTCACGTTCGCCGTCGGGTGGCCCCCGCTCGCGGACCTGCCCCAGCGCGTCGGCGCTTCGATCGTCATCGGGCTGGGCGGGATCGGCGCGGTGCTGACCATCGCGCTGACGACCGGCGAGCCGTTCCTGCGCGGCGTCCCGCTGGCCATCGCCCTGGCGATCGTCGCGGCCTTCGTCAACGAGCTGCTGCGGCGCGACGGGCGCGAGCGGCTCGTGGAGTCGGTGTCCGGGGTTGTGGCGGGCGTGCTCGTCGCGGCGAGCGTCGCCGGCTGGGTCGCGGCGGGACGCACGACGGGCGGCGCGTCCCTCGTCGTGACCGGAGCTGTCGCGCTCGCGGCGGGCGCCACGCTGTCGGCGCTGCCGGTCGCCGGCTGGGGCGGCGCGCTGCTGACCATCGGCGCCGCGGTGGGCGCGGGCGCCGGGATCGGCCAGCTCGTCCCGGACATCGGCTACCTGGTGGGTGGCCTGATCGGGCTCTCGGTCGGCATCCTCGTCGCCACCCTGCTCGAGCTGTTCGACCGGTTGCCCACGCTGAGCGGGCGGTGGGCGGCGATCGCCGCGGTCGTGCTGCCGGTGACCGTCACCGGTTTCCTGGTCTACGTCGTCGGGCGCGTGCTGCTCGGTTAGTAGACGAGCGCCTGGACCCCCGGGGCGAGGATCTCCTCGACGAACACCGCCGCGCCCGCGATGCGCACGCCCGGCAGGACGTCGTCGGCCGTGATGCCGCGGCGGGCCGCGCACTGGGTGCACACGGTCACGGTGCCCGCGCCCAGCACGGCCGTGAGCAGGTCGTCCAGCGGGGCGGCGCGGGCCAGCACGACGTCGGCGGCGCGCCCCGGCAGCGCGAGCCACGCGGACTCACCGGTCAGCCACAGGCTGACCTCGGCACCCGCCGCGACCGCGATCGCGGCTACCGTGAACGCCTGGTTGCACGCCTCGGGGCGGTCTGCGCCGGACGTCGTCTTGACCACGAGGGATCGCGCTGGGCTGGTCATCGCGTCAGCGTAGGTCCACCTCTCGATAGGATCGACCACATGACAGGGCTCGAGGTCTTCTTCATCGCACTTCTCGTCGTCGCGACCCTCGGAATCGGCGGTATGGCCGGACTGGTCGTGCTCCGGCTCTACAAGGGTCAGCGCTGAGGGGCACCGGCATGGCGTTCGCGCTTCCCGACGGTCTGGCGCCGGAGGTGTACCCGCTCGCGTGGCTGGTCGGCGACTGGCGCGGCGAGGGTGTCGTCGGCTACCCCGGGATCGAGGAGAAGACGTTCGTCCAGGACGTCAGCTTCGACCACGACGGCGGCCCGTACCTGCGCTACACGTCGACGATCCGCCTCATCGTCATCCCCGACGACCCGGCGGAGCTGCTCGACGACCCGCTGCTCGAGGCCCCGGTGGCGACGGTCTCCGAACCCACCGACCGCGACGCCGGTCCCGTGTGGTCGACCGAGACCGGCTTCTGGCGCATCGCGCCGGTGCGGCCGCCGGAGGTACCCGAGGACCAGTACCCGGTCGAGCTGCTGCTCGCCGACCCGGCCGGGCACCTCGCGCTGTACCTGGGCGCGGTCGGCAACGGCCGCATCGAGCTCTCGAGCGACCTGATCGCGAGCACCTCGACCGCCGCCGCGGACGTCACCGCCGCGACCCGCCTGTACGGACTCGTCAAGGGAGAACTCATGTGGGCCGAGGACCTGGCCGCGTTCGGCCATCCGCTGCAGACGTACGCCTCGGCCCGCCTTAATCGGGTCGGTGCCTGAGATGGCGAGCCCCCTGCTCGGCCGGCGCGGAGCCGTCCGTGGATCGGGTCCCGACGCCGGCGTGGCGTGGCACTACGGCGACCCGACGGCCGAGCAGCGCGCGCTGCGGGCCGGCGGCGCCGTCGTGGACCTCTCGCACTACGGCGTCGTGCGCGTCGCCGGCCCGGACCGCCTCACCTGGCTGAACTCGATCACGAGCCAGAATCTGCTCGACCTGGCGCCGGCCACCTCGACCGAGCTGCTCGTGCTCAGCCCGCAGGGCCACATCGAGCACGCCGCCGGCGTGGTCGACGACGGCGAGGCGACGTGGCTGATCACCGAGGGCTCGCACGCCCCGACGCTCGCGGCCTGGCTGGACCGGATGAAGTTCATGATGCGGGTCGAGATCACCGACGCGACCGAGGACTGGGCCGTGCTCGGTGAGCCGGTCGGCGCCGAGGGCGGCCCCGGCGAGCCCGTGACCTGGCACGACCCGTGGCCGCGGACGCTGGCCGGTGGCACGCGTTACGGGCCCGACGACGCCGCGCACCCCGGCCAGGACCGGCCGTGGCGGCTCGTCCTGGTGCCACGGGCCGGCCTCGAGGCCTCGGTCGCGGAGCGTGAGGCGGCCGGCTGGCGCCTCGCGGGGACCTGGGCGAGCGAGGCTGCGCGTGTCGAGGCCTGGCGGCCACGGCTCGCGTTCGAGGTCGACAACCGCTCCATCCCGCACGAGCTGGACTGGCTGCGCACCGCGGTGCACCTGCACAAGGGCTGCTACCGCGGCCAGGAGACGGTCGCGCGGGTGCACAACATGGGCCGCCCGCCGCGTCGCCTGACCATGCTGCACCTCGACGGTTCGGGGCACCTGCTGCCGCTGAGCGGGGCCGAGGTCCGCAACGGCGAGCGGGTCGTGGGAACCGTGACGTCGGTCGCCCGGCACCACGAGCTGGGACCGATCGCGCTCGCGGTGCTCAAGCGCAGCACGCCCGAGGGCGTCGACCTCGAGGTCGACTGCGAGGGCGGTGCGATCGCCTCCGGGCAGGAGACGATCGTGCCGGGCGAGGGAGTCTCGGCGGACCGGCCCACCGCCCGCGGCCCGGTCACCCGCGGGCTGGGACACCACCCGAGCCTGTGACGGCGGACGCGGCGCGCGGCCGCGCCGGGCGGCCGCGGCAGGTTGCGGCGGGACGGGCCCGGGTCGTCGTCCGGGCGCGGGCCCGGCAGGGCCTCGCGCGGGTACGCACGTCGTTGGTCCCGATGCTCCAGGCGAGCGCGGCGGCCGGGGTCGCCTACGCGATCGGGTACTACTGGCTGGGTCACCCGGCACCCTTTTTCGCGCCCGTCTCGGCGTGGGTCGCCCTCGGTTTCAGCCCCGACCGCCAGGTGCGCCGGGTCGCCGAGCTCGCGATCGGGGTCGCCGTCGGGGTCGCGCTCGGGGACCTGCTGGTGCACCTGCTCGGCTCGGGGTGGTGGCAGATCGCCCTGGTGCTGGCGGTCGCCGGGCTCGCCGCCAGGTTCATCGACCGCGGGGTGCTGCTCACGACGCAGGCCGGGGTTCAGGCGATCGTCATCGTCGGCCTGCCCGCGCTCGCCAGCGGCGGGCCGATCGGACGCTGGACGGATGCGCTGGTCGGGGGCGGCGTCGCGCTGCTGGTGGCCACGCTCGGGTCGACCGACCCGCGCCGTCGGCCGCGCGAGCACGCGCGCAACGCGATGCACGAGCTCGCCGGGATGCTGCGGACGCTCGCCGGCGGGATCGGGTCCGACGACCCGGCCGGCGCCGAGGAGTCCCTGGTGCTCGGCCGGACCGCCGAACCCGCGTTCGAGGAGTGGCGGGCAAGCGCGAAGAGCGCGCGGGACCTCGCCCGGGTCTCGCCGGCGGGGCTTCGGTTCCGCGAGGAGCTCACCGCGCTGCAGGACGCGGGCACCAAGGCCGACCACGCCATGCGCAACGCGCGGGTGCTGGCCCGGCGCACGATCGCGGTGCTCGGGACCGGGCGCGAGCTCACGCCGCTGGCCGAGATCGTCGACGACCTTGCCGACGGCGCCGTCGAGATCGCGGTCTCCTTCGGGACGGATCGGTCCCTGGCCCGGGCGCGCAGCGACCTGCTCGCGATAGCGGCGCGGATGGACCCCTTCGAGATCGCGCCGCAGGACTGGCAGGCGCAGAGCCTCGTGCTGCTGCTGCGGTCGTTCGTGGTCGATCTCGCCGAGGTCGCCGGGGTCCTACCCGAGGCGGCGCGCGCGGCGCTGCCGGAGTTCTAGGGCATCGCGTACACGCGCGGCGCGGGCTCCTGTACGTTCGTTTCATGGAGGTCCCCGTCAGCGCGCTGCGCGCCGAGCTCAAGCAATGGATCGATGCCGCTCGCTCAGGTGCGGACGTGGTGATCACCGATCGCGGGGTGCCCGTCGCCCGGCTCTCTTCCATCGCCTCGACCGACCTGCTCACCCGGCTGCAGCGCCAGGGGCTGCTCACCGCCCCGGCGGCGGAACGGCCGGTGGCCCTGGTGCACGACCGGAACCGGCCCGCGCAGGCCCTCTCTGAGCTCGCTCGCCGCTTGCGGCGCTGAGCATGGCACTCGTCTACTTCCACCCCGGCGCGCTCGTGCGGCTGTGCATGCCCTCGACCGGTTCGGGGCTCGCCGCCGCGCTCTGGGACGGTGCGGACACCGTGGTGACGTCCCGGATGGCGGATCTCGAGGTGCGAGCCGTGCTCGCCGGGGGCCTGCGGATGGGCAAGCTCGACGAGGCCGGCCACGAGCGGGCGCGGGAGCGCTGGCGGCGGCTGTGGCGCGGGCTGTGGACCGTCGAGCTGGGCGACGAGCTCACCCAGCAGGCGGCCGTCCTCGCCGAGCGCCACCCGCTGCGCGCGACCGACGCCGTCCACCTCGCGAGCGCGCTGCTGCTCGCGAGCCCCGACCTGGCCGTGCTCGGCTGGGACCCGCCGTTCTGCGAGGCCGCGCGGGCTGAGGGATTGCACGTGCTGCCATGAATTCCATCTGCTGCCATGAGGTGGACCGGGGCTGACCGGCGTCCCGCGTCTCGTACGCTGGTGCTCGTGATCGGTTATGCGCAGAGCTTCGTCTTCTTCGCCCTCTACTTCGCCGTGTTCGTGCTGTCGGTGTGGGCGCTCATCGACCTGCTCACCCGGCCGGCCGGCGCCTTCGTCAGCGGCGGCAAGCGCACCAAGAACTTCTGGCTCGCACTGACCGGCGCGGGGACCGCGATCGCCTTCGTCGCGATTCCGCCGCCCCCGCCGTTGTTCGGATTCCTGGCCTACCTGGGGATCGGCCTCGGCGCGCTGTCGTTCCTCGCGCTCGGCAGCGCGGTCGCGGCGATCGTCTACCTCGTCGACGTGCGGCCCGCCATCCGCCCGTACTCCGGACCCCGCGGTGGTCGTGGTGGTCGTGGTGGCAACCCGCCGTCCCGCGGCGGCTGGTGACCTTCCGCTCCGGTTCCGTTCCGGCTCCGGACCGTCGTCGATCCCGCACGCCCCGCCTCGATCTGCCGGCGAGTTCGGGCCCGGACCGGTCTCTGTGCAGCCCTCTGTGCAGCGAACGCGCACCCTGGGTGCACTTTGGCTGCACAGAGCGCTGCACTGACGCGTCGACCCGCTGCGCCGAGCTGTCTACCGACGTCGGCGCCAGTATGCCGACGCTGGGCCGCACAGGGATATCTCGTGCGAGCCGCCGGCCGTCAGCCGCCGCCCGACGTTGGTCGCTGGTGAGTTCGTCGTTTCCACGCGAGTTCGCCGGTCGAGACCGACGAACTCGGCTCAAGAGGGCGAACTCGCGGCTCACGGAGCTGCGGGTGGGGGAGCTGCGGGTGCGGCTCTGCTCGGCGTCGGGGGCGGGGCTGTGAGGGCGGTGGTGCAGCGGGTGACGTCGGCCTCGGTGACCGTGGACGGCGTCGTCGTCGGGGAGATCCGGGGGCAGGGGCTGGTGGTGCTGCTCGGCGTCACGCACGACGACGGCCCGGCGCAGGTCGAGCTGATCGCGCGGAAGATCGCCGAGCTGCGGATCCTGCGCGACGAGCGGGCAGCGGCCGACGTCGGCGCCCCCGTCCTGGTGGTCAGCCAGTTCACCCTCTACGCGAACACCCGCAAGGGGCGCCGGCCCACCTGGAACGAGGCCGCGCCGGGTCCGGTCGCCGAGCCGCTGGTCGGAGCCGTCGTCCAGGCCCTCGAGGCACGCGGACTGGAGGTCGCGACCGGTGTGTTCGGGGCCGACATGGCGGTCGAGCTCGTCAATGATGGACCCGTGACGATCCTTCTCGAGGCCTGAGGCGTGGTGCTCCGGATCGAGGCCGTGCGTGGTGACATCACGCGCGAGCACCTCGACGCGATCGTGAACGCAGCGAACTCCACGCTGCTCGGCGGCGGCGGCGTCGACGGCGCGATCCACGACGCCGCCGGCCCCGCGCTGCTGGCCGAGTGCCGCGAGCTGCGCCGCACCGTGCTGCCCGACGGGCTCGCCGTCGGGGACGCCGTCGCGACCGGCGCCGGCCTGCTGCCGGCCCGCTGGGTGATCCACACGGTCGGGCCGAACGCGTACCGCGGCCAGCGAGACCCGGCGCTGCTCGCCTCGTGCTTCACCCGCTCGCTCGACGTCGCGGCGCAGGTCGGCGCGGCATCGGTCGCGTTCCCGGCGGTGAGCGCGGGGATCTACGGGTGGGACGTGCACGACGTCGCCCGGATCGCGGTCGGCGCGATCCGCGCCTGGGCCGAGGCGGCGGTGGGCGCACCGACGCCGGCCCGCGGGCGGCACGTGCAACTGGTCCGGTTCGTGCTGTTCGCCGACGCCGTGCTCGCAGCGTTCGAGGCCGCACTCGCCGCTCCCGCCGGGACGGCTGAGCCCGTCGGGAGCTGACGACCGACGTCGAACGAGCGTGATCCGCCGGTCGCGTGTCCGGTTCGCGAGGTGCGCGGGCCCCGTTCCCGGCCGCCGAACGGGTGGGTAGGGGGCCGTCCGCGTCACGCCTGCGGCGAACAGGGGCTGTTCCGGGGCCCCTGCCCGGTTAGCCTGAAAACACGCCGTCCCGGCCGGACCCTAGACCCGTCCGCACGTCGCTCGTGAAGGAGTGCACAATGTTCGAGAGATTCACGGACCGAGCCCGTCGGGTGGTCGTCCTCGCCCAAGAAGAGGCGCGGATGCTCAACCACAACTACATCGGTACCGAGCACATCCTGCTCGGTCTCATCCATGAGGGTGAGGGCGTCGCTGCCAAGGCGCTCGAGTCCCTCGGCATTTCCCTGGATGCCGTGCGTTCGCAGGTCCAGGAGATCATCGGCGAGGGCCAGCAGGCTCCGTCGGGCCACATCCCCTTCACGCCCCGCGCCAAGAAGGTTCTCGAGCTGTCCCTGCGCGAGGCGCTGCAGCTCGGCCACAACTACATCGGTACCGAGCACATCCTGCTCGGCCTGATCCGCGAGGGCGAAGGCGTCGCCGCGCAGGTGCTGAACAAGCTCGGCGCCGACCTGAACCGCGTCCGTCAGCAGGTCATCCAGCTGCTCAGCGGCTACCAGGGCAAGGAGCCGGTCGCCGCCGGCGGCCCCGCCGAGGGCCAGCCCTCCGGCTCGGCCGTGCTCGACCAGTTCGGTCGCAACCTGACCCAGGCGGCGCGCGACGGCAAGCTCGACCCCGTCATCGGGCGCGAGAAGGAGATCGAGCGGGTCATGCAGGTGCTGTCCCGCCGCACCAAGAACAACCCGGTCCTGATCGGGGAGCCCGGCGTCGGCAAGACCGCCATCGTCGAGGGCCTCGCCCAGGGCATCGTGCGCGGCGACGTGCCCGAGACGCTCAAGGACAAGCAGCTCTACACGCTCGACCTCGGCGCGCTCGTGGCCGGCAGCCGGTACCGCGGTGACTTCGAGGAGCGCCTGAAGAAGGTGCTCAAGGAGATCCGCACGCGCGGCGACATCATCCTGTTCATCGACGAGATCCACACCCTCGTCGGGGCCGGAGCAGCCGAAGGCGCCATCGACGCTGCGTCGATCCTCAAGCCGATGCTCGCGCGCGGCGAGCTCCAGACCATCGGTGCCACCACGCTCGACGAGTACCGTAAGTACGTCGAGAAGGACGCCGCCCTCGAGCGCCGGTTCCAGCCGATCCAGGTCGCCGAGCCCACGCTCAAGCACGCGATCGAGATCCTCAAGGGCCTGCGGGACCGCTACGAGGCGCACCACCGGGTGTCGATCACGGACGGCGCCCTGGTGGCCGCCGCGACGCTCGCGGACCGGTACGTCAACGACCGGTTCCTGCCGGACAAGGCGATCGACCTGGTCGACGAGGCGGGCGCGCGGCTGCGCATCCGTCGCATGACGGCTCCGCCGGAGCTGCGCGAGCTCGACGAGCAGATCGCCACGGCGCGCCGTGACAAGGAGTCCGCGATCGACGAGCAGGACTTCGAGAAGGCCGCGCGGCTGCGCGACAAGGAGAAGCAGCTCGGCCTGCGCCGCATCGAGAAGGAGAAGGCCTGGAAGTCGGGCGATCTCGACTCGGTCGCGGAGGTGGACGAGGACCTGATCGCCGAGGTGCTCGCGCTCGCCACCGGCATCCCGGTGTTCAAGCTGACCGAGGAGGAGAGCGTTCGGCTCCTGCACATGGAGGACGCCCTGCACAAGCGGGTCGTCGGCCAGGAGGCGGCGATCAAGTCGCTGTCGCAGGCGATCCGGCGCACCCGGGCCGGCCTGAAGGACCCGAAGCGTCCCGGTGGCTCGTTCATCTTCGCCGGGCCCACCGGCGTCGGGAAGACCGAGCTCGCCAAGGCGCTCGCGGAGTTCCTGTTCGACGACGAGAACGCGCTCATCCAGCTCGACATGAGCGAGTTCTCCGAGAAGCACACGGTCTCGCGGCTGTTCGGCTCGCCCCCCGGCTACGTCGGGTACGACGAGGGCGGCCAGCTCACCGAGAAGGTGCGTCGCAAGCCGTTCTCGGTCGTGCTGTTCGACGAGGTCGAGAAGGCGCACGCGGACATCTTCAACTCGCTGCTGCAGATCCTGGAGGACGGTCACCTGACCGACTCCCAGGGCCGCGTCGTCGACTTCAAGAACACCGTCATCATCATGACCACGAACCTCGGCACGCGGGACATCGCCAAGGGCCTGCAGACCGGCTTCCAGGCCGGCGGCGACCTGTCGACGTCGTACGAGCGCATGAAGAACAAGGTGCTCGACGAGCTCAAGCAGCACTTCCGTCCGGAGTTCCTCAACCGGGTGGACGACGTCGTGGTGTTCCCGCAGCTCTCGCAGTCCGAGATCCTCGCGATCGTCGACCTGATGGTCGCCAAGCTCGACGTGCGGCTGCAGGACAAGGACATGGCCATCAAGATCACGCCGGCGGCCAAGCAGTTGCTCGCCGACAAGGGTTACGACCCGGTGCTCGGTGCGCGTCCGCTGCGTCGCGCGATCCAGCGTGAGATCGAGGACCAGCTCTCCGAGAAGATCCTGTTCGGCGAGATCAAGGCCGGTCAGCTGATCGTCGTGGACGCCGTCGGGGAGGGTCTGCTGGGCGAGTTCACGTTCCGCGGGATCCCCAAGGGTGAGTGGGAGCCGTCTCCGGAGCCCGTTCCGGTCGGCGTCGTCGGCACCCCGAACTCGGGGATCGACCTCCCGCCGGCGCCGCCCGCGTCGGCACCGACCGACACGCAGACGATGCCGTCGGCCGGCTAGCTCGGACCGACTCGCGCGGGGGCCCGGATCCGCCAAGGATCCGGGCCCCCCGTCGTCGCGTGCCCGACGGCGGCGGCTGACTGACGGCCCGCCCTCTCTCTCTCTCCCCCCCCGCCCGTCCCGCGCCCATCCACACGCAACCGGGCCCGAGGGTCGTCGCGAGATAGGAGTCGTTGTCGTCTCGAGGCCCGAAATGCGACAACAACTCCTATCTCGATGCTCGAAACGAGCTCGACGTTGACGGGTTTGGGTTCTTCGCGAGATTGAGGTCTCGCGCGAAGTGGTCGAAGTCTCCGGCGAGCAGGGCCCAAGAGCCCCCGAGGACCGTGCGACGCAATGTGGCGACTCGAACCCGTGGGCGGGTCTTCACGACCTGCTCTCCTCCCGGTCGTCGAGCGGCTGGCGCAGGCTCAGCTCGCGCCGGCGAAGCCCTCCTGGCGCCACGCCTCGTACACGGCGAGGGCGGCGGAGTTCGCGAGGTTGAGCGAGCGCCGTCCGGGGAGCATCGGGATGCGGACCTGGTCGGTGATGCGGGGGTCGGCCAGCACGTCGTCGGGCAGGCCGGTGGGCTCGGGGCCGAACAGCAGCAGGTCGCCGGGGCGGTACTCGACGTCCGTGAACCGCCGCGTCGCGCGGGTGGTGAAGGCGAACACCCGCTCGTCGGGCATCGCCGCCCACGCCGCGGGCAGGTTCGGGTGCACCGTCACGTTCGCCAGGTCGTGATAGTCCAGCCCGGCCCGGCGGAGCTTGGGCTCCGACAGGTCGAAGCCGAGCGGCTCGATGAGATGCAGCTCGGCACCCGTCACGGCGGACAGCCGGATCGCGTTGCCGGAGTTCTGTGGGATACGGGGCTCGAAGAACACGATGCGGACCACCTGATGATGCTCCCATCCGCGCGGGGTGCTCCGCGCCGTAGCCTGTCTCCCCGGAGCGTCCCCCCACTCCCGCCCCGAGAGGACCACAACGATGTCGACCCAGTACCAGCCCGCCGAGGACCGCTACGCGAGCACGGACTACCGGCGCGTGGGCCGCAGCGGGCTGACCCTGCCGCCGCTCTCGCTCGGGCTGTGGCACAACTTCGGGGACACGAAGCCGCTGGAGACCCAGCGCGCCGTGATCCGCCGCGCGTTCGACCTCGGCATCACGCACTTCGACCTGGCGAACAACTACGGCCCGCCGTACGGGTCCGCGGAGGAGAACTTCGGCCGGCACATCGCCGCCGACCTGCGCCCGTTCCGCGACGAGCTCATCATCAGCTCCAAGGCCGGCTACGACATGTGGCCCGGCCCGTACGGCGACGGCGGTTCGCGCAAGTACCTGCGCGCGTCCCTCGACCAGTCGCTCACCCGCCTGGGCCTGGACTACGTCGACATCTTCTACTCCCACCGCTACGACCCGACGGTGCCGCTCGAGGAGACCATGGGCGCGCTGCACACCGCGGTCCAGCAGGGCAAGGCGCTGTACGCCGGCGTCTCGAACTACTCCCCGGCACAGACCCGCGAGGCCGCGCGGATCCTCGGCGAGCTGGGCACGCCGCTGACGATCCACCAGCCGTCGTACTCGATGTTCAACCGGCACATCGAGCAGCCGACGCCGGTCGTGGGCTCCGGCGAGATCGCCGGCGAGAACCAGCTCGACGTCGTCGGGGACCTCGGGATCGGCATGATCGTGTTCTCGCCGCTGTCGCAGGGGCTGCTCACCGGGCGGTACCTCAGCGGCGAGGTGCCGGCGGGGTCGCGGGCCGCCGTCGGGCACTTCCTGAAGTCCGAGAGCCTCAGCGAGACCTACCTCGAGCGGGCGCGCGCCCTGAACGAGATCGCTGCCGGGCGCGGGCAGAGCCTCGCGCAGCTCGCGCTGTCGTGGGTGCTGCGCGACTCGCGGGTGACCTCCGCGCTGATCGGCGCGAGCAGCGTCGCCCAGCTCGAGGACAACGTCGCCGCGCTCGCCGCCGGCCCGCTGACCGGCGACGAGCTGGCCGCCATCGAGCCGTTCGCGGTCGACGGCACCGGCCGCTGACCCCAACCCCAACCCCAACCAAGACCCCAAAAGCCTGCAGAACCCCCGCAACGTCCGAGCGTTGACGTCCTATAGGACGTCAACGCTCGGACGTTGCGAGAGTTCGGTGGGGTTCGGTGGGGTTCTGCGGGGTTTCACGGGGGTTCTGGGCGGACGCGCGGTCGCTCAGTAGGTGAAGGCTGAGACCTTCGCGCTCAGGTCGGCGGACATCCGGGCGAGCTCGCCGACCGACGCGCCCATCTCGGCGAGCACGCCGCTCGAGCTTGCGGCGGAGGTCGCAACGCCGGCGATGTTCACCGCGATCTCGACCGAGCCGGTCGCCGCCTCGGTCACGGACCGGGACATCTCGTTGGTCGTGGCCGTCTGTTCCTCGACCGCGCTGGCGATCGTGAGCTGGTAGTCGTTGATCAGCGCGATGATGGCGCTGATCTCCCCGATCGCGGCGACCGCACCACTCGTGTCGACCTGGATCGTCTCGACCTGGCGCGTGATGATCTCCGTGGCCTTCGCGGTATCCCGCGCGAGCTCCTTGACCTCCCCCGCGACGACGGCGAAGCCCTTGCCTGCCTCGCCGGCCCGCGCGGCCTCGATCGTCGCGTTCAGCGCCAGCAGGTTCGTCTGCTCGGCGATGGAGGTGATGGCCTTGACGACGGCGCCGATCTCGGCCGACGACGCGCCGAGGGCGGTCATGATCCCGGTCGTCGTCGCCGCGACGCCGGTCGCCTTGGACGCCACCTTCACGGCGTCGTTGGTGTTCTGGGCGATCTCGCGGATCGAGGCGCCCATCTCCTCCGCACCGGCGGAGACCGTCTGCACGTTCCGGCTGACCTGCTCCGCCGCTGCGGCCACCACTCCGGCCTGGGCGCTGGTCTCCTCCGACCCGGCCGCGACCTGCGTGTTCGCTGCCGAGAGCTGCTCAGCCGCCGCGGCCACCATCTGCGACGTCTCCACCACCCCGGAGATCACGTCTCGCAGGGCGTCCTGGGCGGTGACCAGGGCATGCGCCATCTGCCCGATCTCGTCGGTGGACCGGACCTCAGGACGCACCGTCAGGTCACCGCTCGCCATCGCGTCCACGGCCCGCTTGACCTCGAACACCGAGCGGCGGATCGCACTCGCGATGGCCAGCCCGAGGAACACCGCCAGCAGGACACCGGCCACCAGGACCGCGAGCGTCGTCCGGATGGCGCTCGCTGCGCTTTGCTCCGCGCCGTGGGCGACGGCTGCCATGGAGGCGCTGACCTCGGCCCCGACCTGGGTCAGGCCCTCGAGCATCTGCACGCCGATGGCGGCGACCGTGCCGCGCTCCTTCTCGAAAGCCGCAGGGTTGTTGGACATCCCCGCCGGGACCAGGACGCCGTCGGCCTTGCTGCGGTACTCGCCCCACGAGGTGGTGAACTGCTGCCACGTCCCCGGGAGCTTGCCGTAGGCCGACTTGTACGTCGCGGCGAAGTCCGTGGTGGCCGAGTCCATCGTGGTGTAGGCGACCTGCAGCTTGTCGAACTGCTTCTGCTTGTCCGCGGCACTGGCGGAACCGATCACCATGATGTCCATCCGGACGCTCCACAGCGCGCCCGTGAGGGCGGCGAGGGAGGTGCTCACCGACCCCTGGGTGTCGGCGATCTGCATCGCGTCCGCCTTGATGTTTTGCATCTCCGCTGTCGCCAGGACGCCGAGCCCCGTCGCGAACATCGCGAACACGGTCACCAGCCCGAGGATCTTGCCGCGAACCGACATGCGGGCGAGCGGGTTCATCCGGCTGGGCGAAGTTGATGGCTTGTTCTGACTCACGACGCGCTCCTGGATGCGGTGGCCTGACTTCCTCCCCGGCCCTATCGGTCGCGCCGCAGACATTTGCAGCCACACTCGGTGAATGAGATCCAGATCACGAATCATGGGACGGGCGAGGCATTGAAAGCTGCGCAGACCTAGGGACCTTAGTCCCGGAATCGTCTCTTGCGGGTGTTGCCATCCGATACGGCGGGCCGCGGCGGCACCCGCCCGGGATCAGCTGAGGGTGGCGGCGATGAGCAGCAGGGCGGGGACCGCGAGTGCTGTCGTGAGCATGCCTGCGTCGCGGGCCAGCGCCTGGCCGCGGCCGTACTGGGTCGCGTAGACGAGCACGTTCTGCGCGGTGGGCAGGGCCGACATCGCGACGACGGCGAGCAGCTCGTGGCGGCCGAGGCCGAGGGCGTGCCCGAGCAGCAGGGCCATCGACGGGCTCACGACCGACCGCAGCACCCCGACGAGCACCAGCTCGCGTGGCCGGGTCACCTCGCCGCGGGACCGCGGCACGGCGATCGACATCCCGAAGGTCAGCAGGGCGAGCGGTGCGGCCGCGGCCCCGATCAGCGCGAACGGTCCGAACACGACCTCGGGCAGGTGCCACGGCAGCCCGGCGAGGAGCAGCCCGGTGAGCGACGCGACGATGATCGGGTTGCGGGCGGTGCGCCCCAGGATCCCGAGCAGCCCCGTCCGTCCGGTGGTGAGGTGCGTGTCCAGCACCGTGAACGCGATCGGAGCGAGCACGAGCAGCTGGAAGAGCAGCGGCGGTACGACCGCGACGGCGTCGCCGAGCAGGTAGACCGCGAGCGGCAGGCCCAGGTTCCCCGCGTTCACGTACGACGACGCGAGGGTGCCGACGACGACGTCGGGCGCCGGGCGACGCCAGACGAAGGCCAGCATGACGGCCGCGATGACCGCAACCGTCGTCGTGCTCAGGGCGGTGACCAGTGCCGAGCGCGAGATCAGCAGGTGCAGGTCGGCGTGCGAGATCGTGACGAGGAGCATGCACGGGGTCGCCACCGCGAAGCAGGCGCGCGCGAGGACGGTCCGCGCGTCGGGCCCGAGCGTGTTGCGCCGGCTGAGCAACCAGCCGATCGCGACGATCGCGGCCATCGTGCCCAGTGCCGTGACCACCGCGCCCATGCTGTGCACCCCCGCCTCGATGGAGCCCTGATCCTCCCAGACCCCCGCCCCGCTCCTCTGCCGCGTCCACCCGCGACGTGTCAGCCCGAGCGCGACCCATACCGCGCGCTGCGGCTGACAGGTCGAACGGCCCCCGAGTTGTCAGCCGCTGCGCGGACCAGGGACCGCGTTGGGGCTGACACGTCGGAGGGGTTAGCGAATGAGGAGGTCGCGGACGTTCGAGATGAGCTCGGTGCGGAACCAGTCGTCCTGGGGGAGGTCGTCGCCGAAGATCTCCGGGTGGGCCAGCAGGGCGTCGACGATGCGGGCGGGGTCGCTCTGGCCGCGGGCGTCCGTGGTGAGGCGGGCCGCCATCGGGTCGTCGATCGGCAGCGCCAGACCGGTGCGCGCGGCGGGGGAGGCGACGTACGCCATCCAGGCCGCGACGCCGCGGGCCGCCCACTGCGGCTTGCGACCGGCGGCGAGGTTGTCGCGGACCGTGCCGAGCAGGCGCAGCGGCAGCTTCTGCGAGCCGTCCATCGCGATCTGGATGGTGCGGTGCGCGAGGGCCGGGTTGGCGTACCGGTTCAGCACCTCGGCGCCGTAGGCCGCGAGGTCGGTCCCGTCCGGCGCGCGCAGGGTCGGGATGACGTCCTCGGTGATCAGGCCGCGGGCCACCGCGAGCAGCGACTCGTCCGCGACGGTCTCCGCGATCGTGGCGTAGCCGGCCAGCGCGCCCAGGTAGGCGAGGGTCGAGTGCGACCCGTTCAGCACGCGCAGCTTCATGAGCTCGTACGGCGCGACGTCGGTCGTCAGCTGGGCCCCGGCCAGCTCCCACGCGGGACGGTCCGCGGCGAAGTCGTTCTCGATCACCCACTGGCGGAACGGCTCGGCGACGACGAGGCCCTCGTCGGTCAGGCCGAGCATGGACTGCGCGAAGCTGCGGTCGGCCGCGGTCGTCGCGGGGACGATGCGGTCGACCATGCTGCACGGGAACGTCACGTTCGCCTCGAGCCACTGGGCCAGCGGGTCGCCCTCGGCGGTCGGCAGGGCGGCGCAGAAGTCGGCGACCAGGCGCGCGAGCACCTCACCGTTGCCGTTGAGGTTGTCGCACGACAGGACGGTGAGCGGGGCGCCCGTGCCGCGCGAGCGGGTCTGCAGCCCGCGCACCAGCCGGCCGACGGCGGACTTCGGCGCCCCACCGGCGAGGTCGTGCGCGACGAGCGGGTCGGCGACGTCGAGCGCGCCGTGCCCGTCCCGGGTGTAGCCCTTCTCGGTGATGGTGAGCGTGAGGACTGCGACGGCGGGGTCGTCGAACCGCGCGTCGAGGGCGGCCTGCTGCTCGGCGGGGTAGATCACGTCGCGCACCGCGCCGACGAGCCGCAGCCGGGTGCGCTCGGGGGAGCGCTCGAGGACGCCGTACAGGCCGTCCTGCGTGACGAGCTGGTCCCGGACCGACGACGAGCGCTGGGTCACCCCGCAGATTCCCCACCGGTCGTCCCCGGTGATCCGGGTGGCGTCCTGCGTGATCACCGCCTGGTGGGCGCGGTGGAACGCGCCGATGCCCAGATGCAGGATCCCGATCCCCTGGTCGGCCGCGCCGGGCGGCGGCAGCAGGATGTCCTCGCTCGCGTTCGCGCTCGGCAAGGTGGCGAAGGACAGACGACTCATGGCACTGCTCCGATTCTTCACGGGACGAGAACCTCGTCCCTGCGACTTCGAGGTTCGTTCACCGAGCTCGCGCCGTGCTGCCGCGGACCACGAGCTCGGTGCCGAGCTCGGGTGGCGGGTCGATCTCCCCGCGGCGCGCCGTCAGCAGCGCGTGCAGGTGCTCGATGGCCACTCGTCCCGCCTGCTCGCGCTCGATCCGCACGGTGGTCAGGGGCGGGGTGATCATCGACGCGATCGGGATGTCGTCGAAACCCACGATGCTGAGCTCGGCGGGGATCGACACCCCGTAGGCGGTGAGCCGGCTGACCAGCCCGATCGCCATCACGTCGTTGTACACGATCACCGCACTGACGTCCGCGAGCAGGACGGCGTCGGCCGCGCCGGCGCCGCCGTCGAAGGACGGGTCGTACGCGCCGATCAGGGCGCAGGTCATCCCCGCGGCCACCAGGTGCTGCTCGACGGCTGCGGAACGTTCGAGGTTGGAGTAGCTCGACGCCGGTCCGGCGACGTACCCGACCCGCTTGTGCCCGAGCGCGCGCAGGTGGTTCGCGGCCTGGCCCATGCCGCCGGCGTTGTCGATCGTGACCGCGGGGATGCCCGGGACGCGGCGGTTGACCAGCACGATCGGGCACTGGTCCTGGGCCTCGCGCAGCTCGCGGTCGCTCATCCGCGGCGCGCACAGGATCAGGCCGTCCACCTGCCGGGCGAGGCTCCGCACGAGCGGCGGCTCGGCGGCGGCGTCCTCGTCGGTGTCGGCCAGCAGGACGGGGTAGCCGAGCTCGTGCGCGCGGGTCTGCGCGCCCTTGACGACGCTCGGGAAGAACGGGTTCCCCAGGTCCGGGACGACGATCCCGATGTTCCCGGTGCGCCCGGTGATCAGGGACTGCGCGGCGCGGTTGGGCTGGTAGTCCAGTGCGCGGGCCGCGGCGAGGATGCGCCGGCGGGTGTCGTCGTCCACCTTCTCCGGCCGCCCGAAGGCTCGGGAGACCGTGGAGGCCGACACGCCCGCGGCGTTGGCCACGTCGCGGATGGTCGCGGTCACGGGATTCCCCTTGCTGTTCGACGTCGAGCTCGCGCCCCTATCGTGCAACCGTTTGCACGGAACGTCAAGGACCGCCACCGGCAAGTCCGGGGGACTTTTGACCCGCACTGACGCTCGTTGCGTGCGCTTCGCGTCGACACGGTTCCGCTCCGTCGTGATGTGGAACACGGTTCCGCTAGACAAGACCCGGCCGGGTGTGCAACCGTTTGCACGCGGCAGGGTAACTCCACCCGGTCGGTCGGATGAAGGAAGTCCCATGGCTGCATCGTTGAAGCTGCACCCGGATCGCGCGCTCCCGGCGGGCGATCGCCAGCGCACGATCGCCCGCGAGATCCTTTCGCAGACCGCGTCCCTGCCGCTCATCTGCATGCACGGTCACCTCGAGGCCGACGCGCTGGCCGCCAACGCGCCGTTCGCCGACCCCGCCCAGCTGCTGGTCGTGCCCGACCACTACGTGACCCGGATGCTCGTCTCCCAGGGCATCAGGCCCGAGGCGCTCGGGGTGCCGCGCGTCGACGGCGGGCCGGTCGAGACCGACTCGCGGGCCATCTGGCGGCTGTTCTGCGCGAACTGGAAGCTGTACCGCGGGACGCCGTCGCGCTATTGGATGGAGCACGAGCTGGTCGACGTCTTCGGCGTCGACGTCGTGCCGAGCGAGCAGAGCGCCGACGCGATCTACGACCAGATCGCCGGCCGCCTCGCCGAGCCGGACTTCCGACCCCAGCAGCTGCTCGACCGGTTCTCGATCGAGCTCATCTCCACGACCGACCCGGCCACGAGCGACCTGCGGCAGCACGCCGACCTCGCCACCCAGGGGCTGGACAAGCGGATCATCCCGACCTTCCGCCCGGACGCCGTCGTCTACCTCGACCGGCCGACCTGGCGCGCGGACATCGACCTGCTCGCGGACGTGACCGGCATCGCGACCGACACCTACGCCGGCTTCGTCGCCGCCCTGCGCGAGCGCCGCCAGGCGTTCGTCGCGGCGGGCGGGCTCGCGACCGACCACGGGCACCTCAGCGCCGACACGACGCCGATGCGCACCGCCGAGGCCGCCACGATCTACGCCACCGCGCTCGCGGGCCCGGTCACGGCGGCCGAGGTCGCAAGGTTCGCGGCGCACATGCTGTTCGTGATGGCAGGCATGGCGTGCGAGGACGGCCTGGTCATGCAGATCCATCCCGGCGTGCTGCGCGACCACAACGACGGCGTCTTCGCCGCGCACGGCCAGGACAAGGGTTTCGACATCCCCGTCGCCACCGAGTTCACCCGCGCGCTGCGGCCGCTGCTGCAGGCCTACGGAACCGACCCGCGCTTCCGCGTCATCCTCTTCACGGTCGACGAGACCGTATACAGCCGCGAGCTCGCGCCGATCGCCGGTGCCTACCCGTCCGTGCGGCTCGGCGCGCCGTGGTGGTTCCTTGACTCGCCCGAGGGCATGCGGCGGTTCCGCGAGGCGTCCACGGAGACGGCCGGGTTCTACAACACCTCCGGCTTCGTGGACGACACGCGCGCCTTCGCCTCCATCCCGGCCCGGCACGACCTGTTCCGCCGCGTCGACGCGGGATACCTCGCGCGCCTGGTCCTGGAGCACCGGCTCAGCACCGACGAGGCCACCGAGACCGCGATCGACCTCGCGTACAACCTCCCCAAGCTTGCGTACGAGCGCCGGTCCTGACCGGCGCGCTTTTCCTCACTCACGATTCAATCGTTCGCGCGAAGGAGCACGACAATGGCAGTCGAAGCGGTGGCAATTGCTACCCGAGTAGTCCCCAGGCTCACCCTGAAAGAGAAGATCTCCTATGGCATGGGCGATCTCGGCAATGGCTTCATGTTCGACCTCGGGCAGGCCTTCCTGCTGAAGTTCTACACCGACGTCGCCGGGCTGCCGGCCTACGTCGCCGGGCTGGTATTCCTGCTCACCAAACTGTTCGACGCCGTCGTCGACCCGATCGCGGGCGCGGTCATCGACGGGCGCACCAAGATCGGCCGGCACGGCCGCTTCAAGCCCGTGATGATGTACTCGAGCATCGCCCTGGCGGTCCTGACGGTCTTCACGTTCGTGAGCCCCGGTGGGACCGACCACGTCAATCTCATCTACGCCTACGGCTCCTACATGGCGTGGGGCGTGCTGTACTCCTTCACCAACATCCCGTACGGCTCGCTCGGGTCGGTCATGACGCAGGACGCCGGGGACCGGGCGCGGCTCGCGTCCTTCCGCCAGGCTGGTTCGACCACCGCGCTGCTGATCACCGGCGTGGCGTTCATGCCGATCGTGCTCGCCTTCGGCAACCCGCGGGTCGGCTACGGCGTCGCCGCCGGTGCGATGGCCCTCGTCGGGGTGATGTGCTTCTTCGCAACTTTCCGGGGCACCCGCGAGTCGGT
>NZ_DATCNW010000362.1:0-8434 GCF_036565025.1 Pengzhenrongella sp. | reverse complement strand
TCCGAGCGTTGACGTCCTATAGGACGTCAACGCTCGGACGTTACGGGGGAGCGTTAAGACGTTACGCGGGGGCTTCGGACGTTACGCGGGTCACTTCCAGTGGGTGGACGCCCGCCGCACCCGAGGTGCGTCGGGCGTATTTTTGCACGAGTGTGGCGAGCCCGTCGCGCAAGCGAACGGGGAGTTGCTCTATGTCCATGGGTAAGTGGCGCGTCAAGTCTGTCGAACGTTCGATCCAGGAGACTGACGAACCGGGCCACAAGCTCAAGAAGAATCTCAAGACCCGGGACCTGATCGTGTTCGGCGTCGGCGTCATCATCGGCACCGGGATCTTCGTGCTCACGGGCAAGCAGGCCGCCCTCAACGCGGGGCCCGCCGTCGTCCTGTCGTTCCTGATCGCGGGCATCACGTGCGCGTTCGCGGCCCTGTGTTACGCCGAGCTCGCCTCGTCCGTTCCGGTCGCCGGCAGCGCGTACACGTTCGCCTACGCGACCCTCGGAGAGGTCGTCGCGTGGATCATCGGCTGGGACCTCCTGCTCGAGCTCATGCTCGGCGCGGCGGTGGTCGCGCACGGCTGGTCCGCCTACCTGCAGTCCCTGCTCGGCCTGCCGACCTGGTTCGCCGGGGACACCGCGCGGCCGGACTTCGCCGCGATCGCCATCGTGCTGGTGCTCTCGCTGCTGCTGGTGCGCGGCTCCAAGGAGGCCAGCTGGTTCACCGGCGTGCTCGTCGCGGTCAAGATCGCCGTCGTGCTGCTCGTGATCGTCGTCGGGGCGATGCATATCACCGTCGCGAACTACACCCCGTTCATCCCGCCGAGCCAGCCCGCACAGGGCGAGGCGCTCGGGATCATGCACCAGCCGATCGTGCAGGCGTTCCTGGGCCTGGAGCCCACGAGCTTCGGGATCTTCGGCGTCGTCGCCGCGAGCTCGGTCGTGTTCTTCGCCTTCATCGGCTTCGACATCGTCGCCACGACCGCCGAGGAGTCCGCGAACCCGCAGCGGGACATGCCGCGGGCGATCCTCGGCTCGCTCGCGATCTGCACCGTGCTCTACATGGCGGTCGCCGCCGTGCTCACCGGCATGGTGCCGTTCGCGCAGCTCAACACGGGCGCGCCGCTCGCGGAGGCCTTCGACGCCCTCGGGATCACCTGGGCGGCGCGCATCATCGCCCTCGGCGCGGTCGCCGGGATCACGACCGTGATCCTCGTGCTGCTGCTGGGCCAGTCGCGCGTGCTGTTCGCGATGGCCCGTGACCACCTGCTGCCGCCCTCGCTGGCCACGATCCACCCCAAGTTCGGGACGCCGGTGCGCATCAACGTCCTGGTCGCGGTGGCCGTGGCGACCCTGGCCGGCCTGGTGCCCCTGTCGAGCCTGGCCGAGCTGGTGAGCCTCGGCACGCTCCTCGCGTTCGTGGTGGTCTGCATCGGCGTGCTCGTGCTGCGCAAGACCCGTCCCGACCTGCCGCGCGCGTTCCGGACCCCCGGGGTGCCGGTCGTGCCCGTCCTGGGCGTGCTCGCCTGCCTGTGGCTGATGATCAACCTGCCCATGGAGACCTGGCTGCTCTTCCTCGTGTGGATGGTGGTCGGACTGGTGATCTACCTGGCCTACGGGCGCGGGCACAGCCGCCTCGCCGCCGGCGGGGACCAGGCGATCGAGCCCGTGCCCGATCCCATCGCCGACCCGGCGCCCGACGCCGCCCCCGAGCCCGCCGGGGCTCGCTAGGCGCAGCACGACGGCGGGGGCGAGGGGCGGACGACGGCGGGGTCTCTCGCCGGCGTGGGTCTCAGATACCGTGACCCATGCCCGCCGACCCCCGCCCCACCGCCGCTGTGCCGACCCCGACCCCGACCGCGCAGGACGAGGTCGTCGGCATCTGCCGTGACCTGCTGCGGATCGACTCGTCGAACTACGGGGACGGTTCCGGACCGGGGGAGCGGGCGGCCGCGGAGTACGTGATGGCCTCGCTCGCCGAGGTCGGGCTCAGCCCGGAGTACTACGAGTCGCGGCCCGGACGGGCGAACGTCGTCGTGCGGCTGCCCGGCGAGGACCGCTCCCGGGACGCTCTCGTGTTGCACGGGCACCTGGACGTCGTGCCGGCCCAGGCGGCCGACTGGCAGGTCGACCCGTTCGGGGGCGAGGAGCGCGACGGCCTGCTCTGGGGGCGCGGCGCGGTCGACATGAAGGACATGGACGCGATGATCCTCGCGGTCGTGCGGCAGATGACCCGCGAGGGGCGCCGGCCCGCGCGCGACGTCGTCGTGGCCATGTTCGCCGACGAGGAGGCCGGCGGGGTGTTCGGGGCGCGCTGGTCCGTCGACCACCGCCCGGAGCTGTTCGAGGGGGCGACGGAGGCGATCAGTGAGGTCGGCGGGTTCTCCGTGACGATCGACGGCCGGCGCGCGTACCTGCTGCAGACCGCCGAGAAGGGGCTCGCCTGGTTGCGGCTCGTCGCGGACGGGCGGGCCGGGCACGGCAGCCAGGTGAACCCCGACAACGCGGTCACCCACCTTGCGGCCGCCGTCGCGCGGATCGGGCAGCACCAGTGGCCGCTCGCGCTGACCCCGACCGTGCGCAAGCTGCTCGGTGGCGTCGCGGACCTGACCGGCACCCGGTTCGACCCGGAGGACCCCGCTGTGATCGACTCCCTGGTCGCGGCGCTCGGCCCGGCCGCGCGGTTCGTCGGCGCGACGATCCGGAACACCGCCAACCCGACGCAGTTCGGCGCCGGCTACAAGGCGAACGTGATCCCCGGCCAGGCCACCGCGACCGTCGACGTGCGGTTCGTGCCCGGGCACGAGCAGACGGCGCTCGCGACCCTCGCCGAGCTCGCGGGAGAGCACGTGCGCTTCGAGGACATCCACCGCGACATCTCGCTCGAGGTGCCGTTCGAGGGCGACCTGGTCGACGCGATGGTCGCCTCGCTCCAGGCGGAGGACCCGGGAGCGGCGGTGCTGCCGTACACGCTGTCCGGCGGCACGGACAACAAGTCCCTCGCCCGGCTCGGCATTATCGGTTACGGCTTCGCGCCGCTCCAGCTGCCGCCCGACCTGGACTTCTCGGGCATGTTCCACGGCATCGACGAGCGCGTCCCGACCGAGTCGCTGAAGTTCGGCACGCGCGTGCTGGACCGGCTGCTCGGCACCTGCTGAGCGACCTCCCGCAACGTCCGAGCGTTGACGTAACGTCCGAGCGTTGACGTCCTATAGGACGTCAACACTCGGACGTTACGAGGAGTGGGAGCGTGCCGCTCAGTCGAACCCGTCGTCGTCGTGCCCGGGGTCGCTCATGCCGAGTCCGTCACTCATGCCGAGTCCGTAGACGTCTGCGGTGTAGTCGAGGGTGCTGCGCACCCGGATCGCCTTGCGACGCAGCCAGACCTTGCGTTCGCCGCCGGCGAACAGGCGGGTCCGGGCCAGCTCCCAGCGGCCGTACTCGGCATGCTCGGTGAGCATTCGGCGCGCGTCGCCGCGGCTCGTGCTCGGCGGCAGCCGCAGCACCCGGTACTCGTACTCACCGCCCTGAGCAGCCCAACCACCCCGCCGGTGCCCCCCGAGGGCCTTGTTCATGAGCGCTCCGTCCTGTGCCGCCCGGCGCTGCGGACCCGACCACTTTCGCCGACCTTGATCACCGCTGCCATTGTGCACGTTGCGGCGCTACCGTTCAGGTTATGACCGTCGATCCGCGCGCCGCCCTGGACCGCCTCGTTGCCGCACTCGAGGCTCACTATCACGCGATCTCCGCGCGTCGGGGTGAGGAGGACCCGGTCGTCGACGACGCCTACGACGTCCTCGCCGACGCCTTCGAGGTGTATGACGAGGCGTTGAGCGCCGTGTACGGCGAGAGCACCCCGTTCGACCTCGCCGACGACGAGGACGACGACGAGGACGACGACGTCGTCGACCTCGACGACGAGGACCGGGTGCCCGACGAGGCGTTCGACGACGAGTACGACGACGTCGTGACCGACGACGCCCGATCCCAGGGCGCCCGGCAGCAGTAGCCGGGCGGCCCCTCGAACCTTCGGTCCGGCCGTCGTCCCGCCGGGCGGCGGAGCGACGGCGGGCTCAGCGCCGCTCGGGGTACCCCACCTCGGGCGCGCTCACCTCGTCGAGCGCGTGCACGATCTCCGGCGGCAGCTCGAGGTCGTCGGCCGCGAGCGAGCCACGCAGCTGCGCGGCGGTGCGCGCACCCACGATGGCGGAGGTCACCTGGCGCCGGACCTTCAACCAGGCGAGCGAGACCTCGAGCGGTGAGCGTCCGAGTCCTTGGGCCGCGGTGGCCACGGCCTCGACGATCGAGAGCGCTTCCGTGCCGAGGTACGGCTCGACGAACCCGGCGAGGTGCGGGGAGGCGGCCCGCGAGTCGGCGGGGATCGTGCGGCGGTACTTCCCGGTGAGCACGCCACGGCCGAGCGGGGACCAGGCGAGCACCCCGACGCCGAGGTCCGCCGCCGCGGGCAGCACCTCACGCTCGATCCCGCGCTGCAGGACGGAGTACTCGACCTCGACGGCCGCGAGGCCGACATCGTCGCTCAGCAGCGTCGCGGCGCGCGCCGTCTGCCAGCCCGGGTGGTTCGACAGGCCGACATAGCGGGCGCGCCCGCTCGTGACGGCGTAGCGCATGGCCGTGACCGTCTCCGCCAGCGGCGTGTGCGGGTCGGGGGTCTGGACGAGCCAGAGGTCGACGTGGTCGGTGCGCAATCGTCGCAGCGAGCCGTCGAGCGAGTCCAGCAGCGCGCCGCGCGACGCGTCGACCACGCCGCCCGCGGCGGTCCGCCGCACTCCGCCCTTGGTGCAGAGCACCATCTCCTCGCGCGCGACGGTGCTGCCGAGCAGTGATCCGATGAGCTCCTCCGAGGCGCCGTCGGCGTACGACGCCGCCGTGTCCAGGAGCGTCCCGCCCGCGTCGACGAAGTCCCGAAGCTGCTCGGCAGCCTCGTGCTCGTCGGTGTCGCGGCTCCAGGTCATCGTGCCGAGCCCCAGGTGGGAGACCCGTAGGCCGGTCCGGCCGAGCTGCCGCTGTTCCATGGCGTGAACCTACCCGCCCGGCGCAGGTCGGGCGGGCCACCCGCTCGGGCGTCGGTATTCTGCGCCCATGCATTTCGAAGCGGCAACACCGTTGGGCGCCTGGGGCGCGATCTTCCTGGGGCTGGTCCAAGGGCTCACCGAGTTCCTTCCGGTGTCCTCCAGCGCCCACCTGCGCATCGTGGGCGAGCTCATGGGCTCGGGCGACCCGGGAGCGGCGTTCACCGCGATCACCCAGATCGGCACCGAGTCCGCGGTGCTGCTCTACTTCCGTCGGGACATCGCCCGGATCGCCGTCGCCTGGTGGCGCGCGGTCCGTGGTGAGCACGGCACCGACCGGGCCGCGCGCTTCGGGGCGCACGACCAGGACGCGGCGATGGGCTGGTACATCGGCCTCGGCAGCATCCCCGTCGTCGTGCTGGGCGTGACGTTCCAGAACTCGATCGAGGACACCTTCCGCAACCTCTACCTGATCGCGGGCACCCTGGTGGTGTTCGGGCTGATCCTCGGGTGGGCGGACCGCCGGGCCAAGCTCAAAAGGTCGCTCGGTGACCTCACGCCGCGGCACGCGGTGCTGTTCGGTCTCGCGCAGGCCCTCGCCCTCGTGCCGGGCGTCTCGCGCTCCGGCGGCACGATCACCGCGGGTCTGCTGATGGGCTACACCCGCGAGGCGGCCGCCCGGTACTCGTTCCTGCTGGCGATCCCGGCCGTGCTGGGATCCGGACTGTTCGAGCTCGCGAAGAGCGTGGGCGAGTTCGGCAAGGCCGGGACGCCGAGCCTGGGCGCGACGCTGATCGCCACGCTCGTCGCGTTCTTCGTCGGGTACATCGTGATCATCGCGTTCCTGAAGATCGTCTCGAACTACAGCTACCGACCGTTCGTGCTCTACCGCATCGGGCTCGCCGCCGTCGTCCTGCTGCTGCTCGTCACGGGCGTCCTGCACCCGCTCCCGGCCACCTGAGCGGGCTTCAGAGCCAGCCGGAGCGCTTGAACACGCGAAACAGGATCAGGCAGATCGTGCCCATCGCGGCGATCGCCAGCGGGTAGCCGAACGTCCAGGACAGCTCGGGCATGTGCTGGAAGTTCATGCCGTAGACGCCGGCAACCAGGGTCGGCACCGCGGCGATCGCGGCCCAGGCGGAGATCTTGCGCATGTCCTCGTTCTGCCGCAGGGAGACCCGCGAGAGCGTCGCCGCGAGCATGTCCCCGAGCAGGCGGTCGTGGCCCTCGAGGTGCCGGTCGAGCCGGTCCGTCGACCGCTCCAGGCGCTGCAGCCAGGGGCGCGCCTGGCCGTCGCGGTGCACGTCCTCCTCGTCGGCCACCAGCTCGAGCAGGTGGGCGCTGAACGGGACCAGCGCGCGCCGCGCCTCGGCGATCTCGCGCTTGAGGGTGTAGATCCGCTGGACCTGATCGGGCCCGTCGGGGGAGAACACGCCACGTTCGGCGTCCGCGACCGCCTCCCCGATGCCGACCTCTACGTCGCCGGCGGTGCGCACGAGCTCGAGGAGCAGGACGGCGAGCACCCGGCGGGCTCCCGGCACGAACGGAAGGTCGGGGGAGTTCAGCCGGTCGGCGGTGGCGTCCTGGATGCCGGCCTCGCCGCCCTCGGTGGTGAGGATCACGTCGTGGCTGAGCAGGATCGTGAGGATCCCGGTGTGCACGTCCTGGGTCTGCTCGAGGTAGCTCAGCGTCGGGCTCGCCAGGTACAGGCCGCCGTCGGGCAGGCGCTCGAGGTGGGGATGGCCGGTGAGCCCGCCGGGACCCCTGTGCCCGGCCCGGGCGACGTCCGCGTCGGCGATGCCGAGCCGTTCGGCGACGGCGGCGAAGTCGCCGGCCTCGGCGACCCGCACCCAGACCGGCTCCGCGGCACCGTTGTGGCGGCGGACGGCCGCGTCCTCGAGGCTCGCCTCGACCCAGGACCCGTCGTGCTCGATCCAGACCTGACCGGCGCCGGCGAGGCCGCTCTGGGCGGTGAGGTGGCTCACACCGTCATTGTGGCGCGCGGGACCCCGCGATGCGCCGGTTAGGCTTCGCCGGTGCTTACCTGGCCCTCCCCACAGATCCCTGCGCTCCCCGGGAGAGGCCTCCCGATCCGGGTGCGCGACACCTCGACCGGCGAGCTCGCCGTGGCCGCCCCCGGGCCGACCGCGTCCGTCTATGTCTGCGGCATCACGCCGTACGACGCGACGCACCTCGGCCACGCCGCGACCTACGTCGCGTTCGACCTGCTGGTCCGAGGCTGGCGCGACGCCGGGCTCGACGTCCGGTACGCGTCCAACGTGACCGACATCGACGACCCGCTGCTCGAGCGTGCGACCGCGACCGGCGTCGAGTGGCGGGACCTCGCCATCGAGCAGACGGCGCTCTTCACCGAGGACATGACGGCGCTCGGCGTCGTGCCGCCCGACGTGTTCAAGGGTGCCGTCGAGACGATCCCCGACGTCGTGCCCGCCGTCGCGCAGATGCTCGCCGCCGGCGCCGCGTACCGCGTGCCGCTCGAGCCGGGCGCAGGTGGCTCCGCGCCGGGGCTCGGTGACGTGTACGCGGACCTCTCGGCCGACCCGTCGTTCGGCGCGGTCGCCGGGCTGGAGCGCACTCAGATGCTCGCGCTGTTCGGCGAGCGCGGCGGGGACCCCGACCGGGCCGGCAAGCGCGACCCGCTCGACTCGCTGCTGTGGCGCCGCGAGCGGCCCGGGGAGCCGGCGTGGGACGGCGGGGTGCTCGGCACCGGGCGTCCCGGCTGGCACATCGAGTGTGCCGTGATCGCGCGTGACGGGCTCGGGCTGCCGTTCGACGTGCAGGGCGGCGGCGTCGACCTGCGCTTCCCGCACCACGAGATGAGCACCTCCCACGCCCGCATGCTCGACGGCGGGCTCGGCGCGCGGATCCACGTGCACGCCGGGATGGTGGGCCTGCACGGGGAGAAGATGAGCAAGTCGCTCGGAAACCTGGTGCTGATCTCGGTGCTCCGCGCGGGCGGCGAGGATCCGATGGCGATCCGGCTCGCGATCCTCGCGCACCACTACGCATCCGACTGGGAGTGGACCGACGCCGACCTCCCGGCGGCCCGCGCACGCCTGGACCGCTGGCGCAGCGCCGTGTCCGGCAACGGCGGGCCGGACGCGGCCGAGACCCTCGCCGCGATCCGGACGGCGATCGCGGACGACCTCGACGCCCCGGCAGCGCTCACCGCGGTGGACCGCTGGGCGGACCTCGCCCTGGCCGGTGCCCCCACCGGCTGGGACCTGCACGACGGCGATCTCGAGGGTGCCCCCGGCGTGATCTCCCGCGCCATCAACGCCCTCCTGGGCGTCCGCCTGTAGAGAATTCTGGTCAGCAGCTGGAGTGGTCGTCGAACCCGCTAACGTCCGAGCGTTGACGTCCTATAGGACGTCAACGCTCGGACGT
>NZ_DATCNW010000361.1:0-3952 GCF_036565025.1 Pengzhenrongella sp. | reverse complement strand
GTGCTGCTCGCCGAGCCGCTCGCCCCGGTCCAGGCGGCGCGCCTCGAGGGCGCCGAGCTGCCACCGCTGAGCGTGCACGCGGCCCGGATCGCCGAGCTGGCTGCGGGCGCCGACCACGTCCTGGTCGAGGGGGCGGGCGGGCTGCTGGTCGAGCTGGACGCCGCCGGGGGAACCCTCGCCGACCTCGCCGCGCTGACCGGACCCGACACCGGGTGCGTGGTCGTGGCGCGACCCGGGCTGGGCACCCTCAACCACGTCGCGCTGACCCTGGAGGCACTGCACCGGCGCGACCTGACGGTCCTGGGCCTCGTGCTGGGAACCTGGCCGCAGGCTCCCGTGCCGGCGGAGCACGGCAACCGGCGCGTGTTCACCGGCGGCCGCGTCCCGCTGCTCGGGGTGCTGCCCGAGCGGGCCGCCCAGCTGGCGCCGGCCGAGTTCCGGCGGCGCGCGGTCGAGTGGCTCTCCGGGCTGCCCGCATGAGCCGTACGGCCGGCGCGACCGGCACTCCCGGCGCCACCAGGACGAGCGGCGAGAGCGGCACGGCGAGCCCGAACCCGTCGATCGCCGCCGGGACGTACCGCGTGCTGCGCGACCCCGCCACGGTCCGCGAGGTCCTGCACCGGCCGGACGACTTCAGCCCGGCGAACGCCCTGACCGCCGTGACTCCCCTGAGCAGCGCGAGCCTGCGGGTGCTGCGCGCGGCGGGGTTCGCGCTGCCGCCCGTGCTGGCCAGCAACGCCACCCCCGCCCACGCCGGCATCCGCCGTGTGGTGGCGGGCTTCTTCACCCCGGCGACCGTCGCCGGCATCGAACCCCGGATCCGGGCGCTGGCGCGGGCGGCGACCGGTGCCGCGGCCGGCGAGCTGCGCACCAACGGAACCGTCGACCTGGTCCGGGCCGTGGCCGGCGAGCCCCCGGCGATGATGATGCTGGAGATGCTTGGCCTTCCGGCACGTGACGTCCCGCAGCTCAAGGCCTGGAGCCGCGACTCCCTGGAGCTGTTCTGGGGCTGGCCGGACGAGGACCGGCAGCTGCACCTGGCCCGCAGCGCCGGGGACTTCTACCGCTGGCTACGGGACCTGGTCCGCGCCGCCGTGGCCGCCCCCGAGCGGAACCTGTTCAGGTCCCTCGCCGAGCACGGCCTGTCCACCCCGGAGCTCTGCTCGATGGGCTACTTCCTGCTGATCGCCGGCCAGGAGACGACCAGCCAGCTCATCGGCACGACGCTGTACCGGCTGCTGGACGGGACCTCCGCGTCGAGCTGGCACGAGGCCGCCACCAGCACCGGAGCGACCGCGGCCGTCCGCGGGGTGCTGGCCGGCGAGTCGTCCGTCCCCACCTGGCGCCGGGTGACCGCGAACCCGACGTGGCTCGACGGGGAGCTGCTGCCGGCCGGGGCGGAGATCCTGCTCGAGCTCACCGGTAACCACGACGACGACGCCCGGCCCACCGCGTACAGCCTCGCGTTCGGCTCCGGGATCCACCGCTGCCTCGGCGCGAAGCTCGCCGAGCTCGAGGCCGCCGTCGTCGTGCAGGAGACCGCGGCGGCGCTGCCGGCGGTCGCGCTGAGCGGCGCCGCGCCTGCCTGGACCCGGCTGCTGTCCTTCCAGTCGCCGCGGGCGGTGCTGGTCAGTCCCCGATAGTCGTCAGCTCGGTGTCGACCCCGATGGTGTCGCCGGGGGCGACCAGGTGCGCGCCGAGGGTCCCCGCGCGGTGGGCCGTCACGGTGGTCTCCATCTTCATGGCCTCCACCACGAGCACGGGGTCACCCTCGGCGACCTCGGCACCCGGTTCGGCGAGCCACTTCACGACCGAGCCGCCCATCGTGGACCGCAGCATGGCGGGGTGCGGCAGGTCGTCCTGGGGCCCGACGTCGGCGCCGGCCGCAGCACCGCGGGCGAGCCCCTCGAGCAGACCGGCGGGCAGGCCGAGGGCGACCCGGCGACCGTCGAGCTCGATGGTGATCGTGCGGCGGGCGGCCTCGGGTCCGGTGTGGCTGAACTGGGGATCCGCGGCGAGCTGGTGCATGAACTCCGCCTCGATCCACCCGGTGTAGACGCCCAGTCGGCCGGCGAAGAGGTCGGTGGCCGAAAATTCCGGGGTCGCCACCACGGCGCGGTGGAACGGCAGCACGGTCGCCAGCCCGGTGATCTCGAACTCGGCCAGTGCGCGGCGGGCCCGGCGCAGGGCCTGCGGGCGGTCGGCGCCGGTCACCACGAGCTTGGCGAGCAGGGAGTCGAACTGTCCGGGCACGTGGTCCCCGGACCGCACCCCGGTGTCGACGCGGATGCCGGGACCGGTCGGCGGGTTGAAGGCGGCGACGGTCCCCGGGGAGGGCAGGAAGCCGCGCCCGACGTCCTCGGCGTTGATGCGGAACTCGAAGGAGTGCCCGCGGGGCGCCGGGTCCGCCGTCACCGGGACGGAGCCGCCCGCCGCGATGGTGAGCTGGGCCTGCACGAGGTCGACCCCGGAGGTCTCCTCGGTGATCGGGTGCTCGACCTGCAGGCGGGTGTTGACCTCGAGGAACGAGATCGTGCCGTCCTGTGCGAGCAGGTACTCGACGGTGCCCGCGCCGGTGTACCCGGCCTCGCGGCAGATCGCCTTCGCCGAGGCGTAGATCTGCTCGCGCTGGGCGTCGGTGAGGAACGGCGCGGGGGCCTCCTCGACGAGCTTCTGGTTGCGGCGCTGCAGCGAGCAGTCGCGCGTGCCGACCACGACGACGTTGCCGTGGGAGTCGGCCAGGATCTGCGCCTCGACATGCCGGGGCTTGTCCAGGAACCGTTCCACGAAACACTCCCCACGCCCGAACGCGGCGATGGACTCCCGGACCGCGGAGTCGAAGGACTCCTCGATCGCGTCCAGCTCCCGGACGATCTTCAGGCCACGCCCGCCACCCCCGAAGGCCGCCTTGATCGCGAGCGGCATCCCGTGCGCCTCGGCGAAGGCCCGCACCTGCTTCGCGGACTCCACGATGCCGTCCGACCCGGCGACGAGCGGCGCCCCGACCTTGACGGCGAGCTCGCGCGCGGACACCTTGTTGCCCAGGGTCCGGATCGCGGCGGGGCTGGGGCCGATCCAGGTCAGCCCCGCGTCCTGGACGGCCTCGGCGAAGTCGGCGTTCTCGGACAGGAACCCGTACCCGGGGTGCAGCGCGTCCGCGCCGGCGAGCTTGGCGATGGCGATCAGCTTGGCCGCGTTCAGGTACGTGTCCGCGGGGCTGTTCCCGCCCAGCGCGAAGGCCTCGGTCGCGGCCGACACGTGCAGCGCGTCGGCGTCGACGTCCGCGTACACGGCCACCGACTCGAGCGCCAGGTCGTCACAGGCCCGGGCGATCCGCACCGCGATCTCACCCCGGTTGGCAATCAGAACCTTGTGCATGTCTGTCAGCTTTCCTTCGCGGGGCCGGGGGCCTGTGCAGAGATGGGGGCAAGAGCTTCGACGGGCGCCGCGTCGGGCGCGGGGACGAACCGGATCTTCGCGCCGGTGGGCAGCTGGGCGGCCTTGTCGAGGTCCGCGTGCAGCACGACCCCGAGCACGGGGTACCCGCCGGTGATCGGGTGGTCGGCGAGGAAGAGCACGGGCAGGCCCGACGGCGGGACCTGGATCGCGCCGCTGACCGTGCCCTCGCTCTTGAGCTCCCCGGTCCGGGACCGGGTCAGCGGGACACCGTCCAGGCGCAGGCCGATCCGGTTGGACTGCGCGGTCACGGTCCACACCTGGTCGGCGAACCGGTCCAGGGTCTGCGGCGTGAACCAGTCCGCGCGCGGCCCGGGGACGAACGGCAGCTCGGTCACCTCGGGGATCGGCTCGGGCTTCGTGCCCTGGACGACGACGACGCTCGTGGCCGGCGCGGGCAGCACCGCCACGACGTCGCCGGCAGCCAGCGGCGCCGGGCCGAGACTCGACAGCGTGTCCGTCGAGCGGCTGCCCAGCACCTCCGGGACGTCCACCC